>JAFRLP010000431.1 GCA_017431185.1 Victivallales bacterium
CCTGGCCACGGCATCCCTGCTCTACGCGGGAATTCGCGCCAAAAAGGTCAGGGAGGCCGTCGAGGCCATGCAGGCGGGTCCCATGGAAATCGCCCGCAAACTCATTGCCGAACTGTTTGCACTGTGACCTGGAGGAGTCGAAATGGAGCATTCATCACCCAGCACACATCCCTGCATCGTCACTGGCCTGGGCAAGACGGGCTGCGAAGTCGCGTCCTCCCTGAGTCGTCTAGGCGACTGCCGGAACATCTCACTGCTGGGCGTTGACACGGATGCGGAGGACCTGGGCTCCTTCGCCCGCCAGGGGCTTCCGACCCTGCTTGCGGGGCAGGAGGCGACGGGGGGGCACGGAGTCCAAAGCGATTCCGAACTGGCCACGGCCTGCATCGCCGACCTGGAGGAGGAAATTCTGGACAGAATCGCAGGACATGGCCTGGCCATTCTAGTGGCGGGGGTGGGCGGCTGCACCGGCTCATGCTGCGAGCAGATTCTGAAGGTTGCCGAACAACTCGCCATTCCGGCAGTGCTGCTGGCGGTGGAGCCTTTTTCGTTTGAAGCCGATTCACGCCAAAAACGCGCGGAGGAATGCCTGAACCAATGCGACATGTACTGCCAGGCCATTGTCCTGGCCCCCAACCAGCGCATCTTCAAAAACCTGGAGCAAACCCCTGCGGCCAGCGCGTTTGCCGAGGCAATAGCGTATCTGGGAGAGGCGGCCACCGCCCTGACCACGCCATTCTCCGCCTCCCCGCTGCTGAACATGAACCCGGGCCTCCTGGGCAGCCTGACCCAGGATGGCACCCCACGCTGCCATCTCGCCGTGGCCTGCGGAGACGGCGACGCCCTCGTCGCCCAACTCCTCCAGAACCTGAAGTCGCAGCCCGTCTTCCAGGAGACGCAACTGCTGGCCTCCATCGACCACGCCGTCGCGCTTCTGCGTGTCAGGGGAACCTGTCGCCAGGCTGACCTGGAGAATGCCCTGACGCAACTCCGCCTGCTCCTGCCCGACTGTTCCATCGAGACGGCGGCCTGCCTCGACCAGGGCATGAAACACGAGATGAGCCTTACCCTCCTTCTCCATCCATCCCTGGAGTTCGACCAGGAAGGAAATCCCCAAAAGAACGCCTGGTCTGCCAAGGACGGACAACTCCAACTGCAATTCCCAGCCGACGAACGCGGCATCTTCTCCAACGACCCGCCCAACCTCTACAACGGCAGCGACCTCGACATCCCGACCTTCCTGCGGCGCCATTGCACCATCGACCGAGGATACTGAGACACCCCTTTCGCTTTTTCTCTCCCACCCTATAACCACAAGGATGAACAACATGAACGAAAAACTTGCCAACATCGCGGAACTCTCCCGTCTCTACGGCAACAATCCCCTCTACGTTTTCCTGGGCGGCGGCAACACCTCCGTCAAGGACGGCGACAGCATCTACATCAAGCCCAGCGGCGTGGCCCTCGCCACCATCCAAGGGGACGATTTCCTCCGGCTTGACCGCACCGCCGTCGAAAAGGTCTTCACAATCCCATGCGCCATTGACGAAAAACTGGACGAGGCGACCCGCAAGGCAGCCGTCCGCACCCGTGAGGCGGCGGCCAACCTGTTCCTGGAAAGCGCCGTGCGCCCCCTCGGCGCCGGTCGCCCCTCGGTGGAAACCCCGCTTCACGAAATCTTCCAGTGGACGTATATCGTGCATCTGCACCCCGCCCTCGTCAACGGCATGACCTGCGCCAAGGACGGCAAGGCCGCAGCAGCCAGGCTCTTCCCCGAAGCGCTCTGGATGGACTACTGCGACCCTGGCTACACCCTCTCCAACGTCGCAAAGCAGGCGATGGACGCATACGCATCGGCGCATGACGGAAACCATCCGCACGTCATTTTCCTGCAAAACCACGGCGTCTTCGTCGGCGCCGAGACTCCAGATGAAATCAAGGCCATCTACCAGGAGATGACCGACAAGCTGTCCGCCGAATACGCCAAGGCCAATTTGTCCATCGAAGAACCCGCCCTGCCCCCGACCGCGCCAGAGGCGCTCAATGAGATTGCCCCCAAACTGCGCACGCTTCTTGCCCCGTCCGCCGACTCCCGTGCCGTCGTCACCTCCGTCGGCGAAGGCCACGCCTTCCGCGGGCCGCTCTCTCCTGACCATTGCGTCTATGCCAAGAGTTTCGCCTGCATTGGGGATGGCGGCAAGGACTCCATCGAGACCTACCGGAAACTCCGCGGCTATCTGCCCAAGGTCATCGAAGTGAAGGGCAGCCTCTTCACCGCAGGGGCCACGCTCAAGGACGCAGCCTCCTCCGCCATTGCGCTGAAGAACGCGATGCTGGTCGAGAATCTGACCCAGGCCTTCGGCGGCCCGAACTACCTGGCGGACCAATACTACCGTTTCCTGGAGGAATGGGAGGTCGAGTCCTACCGTGCCAAGGTCAACTCCGGCAATCAGGCGGGCAATCGGCTCAACAACCGCATCTGCCTGGTGACAGGCGGCGCGCAAGGCTTCGGCTTGGGCATTGCCAAGTACCTGGCTGCCAACGGCGGCATCATCGTCATCGCGGACATGAACCTGGAAGGCGCCCGGAAAGCGGCGGCGGAACTCTGCAAGGAATACGGCGCTGGCCGCAGCATCGCCGTCGGCGTGAACATCTCCGACGAGGCTTCCGTGGAACAAATGGCGACGGAAGTCGTCCGTCAATTGGGTGGCCTTGATTTGCTGGTCGCCAATGCCGGCGTCGTGCGCGCCGGCTCGGTCATGGAAATCGCCAAGAAGGACTGGGACTTTGTGACCAACATCAACTACACAGGCTATTTCCTGTGCTGCAAATACGTCTCCCGCGTCATGGCCGCGCAGATTGTGGATGGAGCAGGACTCTGGAGCGACATCGTGCAGGTCAACTCCAAGAGCGGCCTGGAAGGCAGCAACAAGAACGGCGCCTACGCCGGCAGCAAGTTCGGCACCATCGGGCTGACGGAGAGTTTCGCACTGGAACTGGTCACCAGCAAAATCAAGGTCAACAGCGTCTGCCCGGGCAACTACCTCGACGGGCCGCTCTGGAGCGACCCCGTGAAGGGACTCTTCGTGCAGTATCTCAACGCGGGCAAGGTCCCTGGCACCAAGAGCGTGGAGGACGTGCGGGAATTCTACATGTCCAAGGTGCCGATGCACCGCGGATGCCTCCCCGAGGACGTCGCCCGCGCCATCATCTACTGCGTCGAACAGCAGTACGAGACCGGCCAGGCCATCCCCGTCACTGGCGGTCAGGTCATGCTCCACTAAAGGAACATTCGGCGACTGGCGCCAACCTCGTTGCGCGGTCTGCCAAACCCGCCACCCGCGCTTGGGTTCACAGACAGGTTTGGCAGGCCGCGCTTGGTTTCACAGACAGGTTTGGCAGGTCGCGCCTGGTTTCACAGACTGGTTTGGCAGGCCCCGCTCCGCGCGGCCAATTTCAGACAGTGGGGGATTCCCCCCTGTTTTCAAGAAAAAAACAGAAAATTCCTTGCACTGATTTGAAACCAAACGATATTCCTGTATATTAATAGGCGTATTCCTGCCGGAGTGGCGGACTGGCAGACGCAAGAGACTCAAAATCTCTCGCCCGCAAGGGCATGAGGGTTCGACCCCCTCCTCCGGTACCATTTTTAGCGCCAAAGGCCTTTTTTTTGCGCAGCCGTCCCATAGCCTTTAAAATCCAGTGATTTCAGGGTGCAAACAAGCACAAGGTCTCCTATTTTCCAAGAGACTTTTTTTAGGGAATCATATACTTGATTCAGGATGCGATTGAAAATACGACGGCACACCTGCATTGTGGCGCCCATCCGACAAAAAGTGTCAGGCACTGCAAATCTGAAAAGCCTGGCAAACAATGAGCCAGTTGATTCACATGGTGAAATGTTGAAAATGATATTTCGGCAGTGTATATTACATCCAGAGAGGCAAGATGATGAAGGATTTGACCAGTTACGTTTACAGTTTTGAGGACCTGATTCAGGGGAATTTCCTGTATGTCGATAAGACCGAATACATCTGGCAGCTGATTCGGCCAAGGAGCGCGGGGTATTTTCTGTCCCGTCCCCGGCGCTTTGGGAAGTCTCTCACGCTTTCCACACTGAAGGCGGTCTTTCAGGGAAAGAAGGAACTCTTCAAAGGTCTGGCAATCTATGACAAGCCGTATGACTGGAAGCCGTATCCTGTCATTCACCTGAGCTTCGCGGATTACAATCCGATGAATGCCACTGTCGAAAAACTGAATCTCTATCTGTATCGGAAGGTCAAATTGATTGCCAGAGAACTAAATGTCATACTGACGGTTGACGACGATTCTTCGCAGGCTTTTGCCGAATTGATTGATTCTTTCAAATTCAAGAGTCAGGTCGTCATTCTGGTGGATGAGTATGACAAACCGATTCTGGACAACATCACCAATCCCGATGTCAAGGAAATCCTGAAATGCCTGAAGGGATTTTACAGTGTTCTAAAAGACCGCAACATGCAGGAACGTCTGCTCTTTGTCACTGGAGTAAGCAAATTCTGCCATGTGTCGCTGTTCTCCGACCTGAACAACCTGACCGACATCACGATGGATGCAAGATACGCCACGATGCTGGGCTACACCCAGCAGGAGTTCGAGTCCAATTTCAGTGAAGAAATCCAGGCTGTGGAAAAGACGCAGAGGCTTTCCCATAAAGCACTTTTGGATAAAATCAAAGTCTGGTACGACGGGTTCCGTTTTGAGGAGAACTCCGAAACGGTTTACAATCCAGTGTCTCTGGCCAGTTTCTTTGAGATGGGCGGAAAGTTCAGCAACTACTGGTTCCAGACTGGGACTTCCTCGTTCCTTTTGGAACTGATCATGAAATCAAAGTTCAATTACTCCGAAATGCTTTCGGAGCCTGTTTCCGAGGCATTTTTCAATGCCTTTGAAATCACGCGCCTGAAGCCCATGGTGCTTTTGTTCCAGACCGGCTATCTGACCATAAAGAATTGCATCGAAAAGGAGATTCCGTTTACCAGCCAGACAATCCGTGAATACTACCTGCATTTCCCGAATCTGGAAGTGGAACGCTCCTTCAATGAACAGCTCCTGGAATACTGCACCGCAATCCAAACCGAATCCACCACGGATTTTCTGGGCAAACTCATCACCGCAGTCGGGACTGGCGACGCTGACGGTTTTATGAAACTGTTCCAGTCAGTCTTCGCCAACATTCCCTATTCCATCCATGTGAAGGACGAGCATTATTACCAGACGGTGTTCTATGTCGTGTGCGACCTCCTGAAATTGATGGTTCAGGCGGAAGTCTGCACCAGCGACGGACGGATTGACATGATGGTCTCCGCAGGGGAATGGATTTACGTGATTGAGTTCAAACTCAACAAGTCCGCAGACAGGGCGATGAAGCAGATTGAAGACAAGAATTATGTCCTGAAATACCTCAAGGAGGGCAAACGCATTATGCAAATCGGAGTCAATTTCGATTTCAATGCGGGAAACATCACCGACTGGATCAAGGAAGAGTATTCCTAACCGTTTTCAAAAGAGTTTTCGCGGTTTCACGGCAACTAACTTGTAGTTTTCCACAAAATTAGCCGCCTGCACGGTTGGAAAGTGCCCTCTATGAAACACGACGCCGCCGCCACGCACTCCCCCGGCGGCGGGACGCCGCCGCCACGCACTCCCCGGCGGCGGGACGCCGCCGCCACTTTTTTCAAACATTTTTTGCGGATTGCCGTTTGACAAAAGTCAAAAGCACACTATCTTATCCCCAGGATTGCAAGAACGTTCTTGCAAAAGAAGCGACAAGGTGGAAAAATGGTTCCGACGATACGAGATGTTGCCTTGAAGGCGGGTGTTTCGTTCCAGGTGGCGGCTGCCGTGCTGGGGATGAAACAGTACGCCCGTGCGTCGGAATCCACCCGCAAGAAGATATTTTCGGCGGCCAGCGAACTGAGTTACGTTCCGAATGCGAGCGCGCGCATCCTCAAGGGGAATGCCAGCAAAATCATCGGCGTGATGATTGACTCCAAAGCGCCGGAGTCGGTCTTTTCCCTGCTTGCGGAAATCGAGCACTGCGCGGAGCAGTCTGACTACCGCATCCTTTCCGCGCTGGCCCATGACAATCCGGAAAAACTCCTGCGGTCCTATCGTTCCCTGAAGCAGAACGGCGTCGATGGCATCCTATCGCTGGCCCATGACTACTCCGGGCTCAACTGCCGGCTTGATGCGCAGTTGAAGGACGACCCGAAAATCGTCTTTGTGCTGAATACGCCGGAGGATCTGTCTTCATCGATTTATGTCGATACGATCAACGGCATGGTTGCCGCAGTAGAGCATCTTCGTGCCAAAGGGTATGCCAATCCGGCCCTTCTGCTGGTAAAGGGCTGCAGTCAAAGCCGCCTTTCTCTGAGCAGAAGCAAGCGCATTGAGGGTTTTTTGCGTGCGCATCCCGAAGGAAAGGTCTATTATCTGGAAAAGGAGAGCGAGCGCCTTTCCGACCTGGCGGTCAAATGCGGGGATTTTGTTCGCGAGGTTTTGACTTCCCAAAAGATTGACGCGGTGATTGCGGAGAACGACAACATTGCGGCGATTCTGATGAAGCAGCTTTTGTCCGCAGGCTTCCGCATTCCCGAAGACCTGGGAGTGATTGGCTGGGACAACCTCCTGATTGGGGAATGCCTCCCTGTCACGCTGACCACACTCTATTATGACCAGTCGGAAATAGCGGCAACCGCGCTGCGTATGCTCCTCGACAGAATTGAAGGTCACGTGACGGAGGCCCAGGTCTGTTTCAAATGCAAGATGATTGTTCGTGAAAGTTCCAATAGAGTCAAATAAAAAGCGAGGTGCCGAATGACTCAAAAGAAGACAGAAAACGGCTGGTCGGCGAAGAGAGGCTTCTTCACCCTCATCGAATTGCTCGTCGTGATAGCCATAATCGCCATACTTGCGTCGATGTTGCTGCCGGCCTTGAGCAAGGCACGGGAGAAGGCGCGCGGAATCCACTGCCTCGGCAATGTGCGGACACTTGCCTTCGCCTTGCAGCAGTACCAGGACAACTACGACGGATTCTATCCGACTGTGGAATTCGCCGCCTCCATATCACCGACCGGCTCGAGTACATTGTGGCACAACGCATTCATCAGCGTGGGGCTGCTCAACCAGAAGAAAGTTGACAGTTCCATGAATGGCGGACAGCCCATCCAGGTTTTGCGATGCCAGAGCGAGGCCCGAACAAAAATCGGAACTGTGGTCTGCATGATAGCCTGGGGAGGAACCCATTACGGTCTCAACAAATACTTGAGCGACACGAATGCCCAAACGAAATACTGGAGAAAGAATTCCCAGGCGCTCCAGCCTTCGCGCACCTACGGAATCGGCGATGTCTGGTATTACCCAGGCTATACGACGACTGAAACCGACCGCCTGCCCAAAGGACTGCTGAGGGGACTTTATCAAAAGCCAGGCGAACGCCACCTGGGCCGCTGGAACATCAGTTTCCTGGACGGGCACGCCGAGGTGGGAAACGGCTACCCGAAGCGCGGGGAATATCCGGACAGCACCAGCATCGCCTGGAAAGTGGATTACAAATGACAACCTGAAAACGGAGTGAGAACCAACCATGCATCTCCCGGAACTGAAACTTGATGCCGAGAAACGGATTGGAACCATCCGGGCAATCAACGGGGTCAACCTTGCACCTGGCCTCGGCGAGTCCTATCTGCCGGCCTACAACGAACTGCACGCGGCCTGCGCACGGATGCACGACGCGCCGTACAACAGCAATGCACGAGACCTGATTGACATCAGCCGCATCTTCCCGCTGTTCCATCTTGACCACAACGACCCGCGCAACTACCGTTTCCGGGAGACAGACGACTACCTGAAGCAGTGCATCGACGGGGGCACACCAGTCTATTATCGCCTTGGCGAAAGCATCGAGCACCAGCCCGTCAAATACCGCATCCACCCTCCGGCGGATTTTCAGAAATGGGCCGAGATCTGCGCACACGTCATCGAGCACTACAATGAAGGCTGGAACAATGGATTCCACTTCGGCATCAAATACTGGGAAATCTGGAACGAGCCCGATGCAGCCGGCGAATGGACGGGAACCCAGGAGCAGTTCGCCGACCTCTACATCACGACCTCGAAATACCTGAAGAGACGCTTCCCGAATCTGATGATTGGTGGGCCGGGACACATCGGCGACAACCTGGCGCCCGTACACACGTTCCTCAAGGCGTGCAGGGAGTCTCAGGCTCCGCTGGACTTCTATTCCTGGCACTGCTACGGATGCAATGTGGAGTTCTTCCGCGACCAGGTCCAGTTCGTGCGCGACCTGGTGGATAGCTACGGCTTCACCCATTCGGAACTGCATCTGAACGAATGGCACTACGCGCCATGCTCCTGGAGCAAATCCCCGCCGAACTGCCGTGCGATGGTCTATGACCATTTCATGAAGCACCTGGACTCCGCCGCATTCACGGCAGCCGTGCTGATCGAATGGCAGGACACCCCGCTGGACATGAGCTGCTTCTACACCGGAGTCAGCCGGGGATTCGGCATCTTCACTCCTTATGGCGAAATCACCAAGGTTTACTGTGCGCTGAAGGCATTCGGAATCATGACACAGTATCCGCATCGCCTTTCCATCACCAAAGACCCCGCAGTTTACGCGCTCGCGGGGGAGAATGACGATGGCGAAATCGCCGTCCTGCTCAGCGTGTTCCCGATTATGGGCAGCAATGTGACAATCCTTTTGGACTTCGAGCCGCAGGACATTCGTCTTTACAGCGTGGATGTCTCCAACAACCTTGACCAGGTCGAGGCGAAGTTCCTGGGCAATTCCACGGTCGTGCCAATCGGCGGGAAGAAAGTCACGTTTGAAAAACGAATCATTGTTCCAATCGCCACCAAACCATCCGTCCAACTTTTGAAATTCAAACGCTCCTGAGGTGAAATCTTGAAAAAAATCTTTGCCATTGCAATTCTTTGTGCAATCTGTTCCGCATTCGCCGCCGAATCCTATTCGGCCCTGCTCAAACAGGCTGGGGAACTGGCGAAAGCCCAAAAGTACGATGAGGCGGGGCAAATCTACCGCAATGCCGCCGCTGTCGCCAAGAACTCAGATGAGGCTGCAACCGCGCTTTATCGCCGCGCCGATATGCTGAAGCAGCAGAAGCGCTACGACGAGGCGGTCGCTGCGTTTGAGGAAATCCTGGCCGTCAAGAACCTTCCCCGCCATAACCAGGGAACAGCCTGGCGGGCATTGGCGCAGCTTATGATGCTTCAGGGGAAGACACGTGATGCAGTCCGCTGCTACAAATCCGCTGGCAGTGTCAATGCAGGGACCTGGATTGACAATGTCGCCAATTCCGAACTGGCCAAAGTCTGCGAGAAACTTGGCTGGTACGAGGATGCGCTCGCGGCCCACAAGGCCTGTTTGCAGGCGGCCAAATGCTCGGATGACGGCAAGGCGGCGGCATACGCGGGAATGGTGCTTGCGCTCGCCAAGTTGAACCGGCTCCAGGAAGCCCATGAGACGCTAGACAAACTGAAGTCATTCGCCAAGGACCTGGGCAGTCCGTCGGCGGTGATTAACTGCGGCATGGCCGAGGCACAGCTTGCCGATGCGGAAAAGGATTGGAGCCATGCCATCGAATGCTATCGGCGCGTCATGACATTGCCGAAGGTCCATTATTTACAGTGCCGTGCGGCCGGCAATCGGGCCGCTCAAATCGCCTTGCATGAAATCAGGAATGTCGAATTGGCCCGAAGCATTGCGGAAGAGCTGCGCTCACTCGACAAATACGGAGTCAAGGAAGAACTGATGCGCGAAATCAAGAAAGGTGAGAAAAAATGAAATTGCCCCTGTTCTTCGCCAGCCTGTTTGCAGGCATTCTGCTGGCGGCGGCCCCAATGGACCCATGCCGACTGAACACCAAGGCCGTTCTGCCCAGCGGCGGCACGGGAATCTCCATGGAGAATGGCTGCCTGTTCCTGCTGTTTGAACCGAATCGGGGCGGTTCGTGCCTGCGTTTCATCCAGAAAAGCACTGGCGTCAATTACACCACTGGGGCCGAGAGCCTGCGGATTTTCAGCGACAGGATTCTGGAGTTGCCTTGGTCTTCCTTGCTGAACGTGCCGTTTGCCTGGAAGGTGCTCAAGGACACTCCGGATGAAATCACCGTGGAATACCGCAGGGAGGGACTTCCGCAGTACCAGTACCTGGCGTTAATCAAGAGAGTGACGCTGAAAAGAGGAAGCGGCACGGTCGTCATGGAGGAGTCCTTCCATAACGACCCAGCCTCCATGGCCCCCGTCGTGCTCACTCCGTATTTTCGGCATGGGCTTTCCATACCTGGCAAGGAAACATACTTCTTCACCCCGACGGCTGACGGAATCAAGGAGAACACCAACAAGCGGGGAGGCGGCGACCTGTTTTTCAGGGACTCCCCCCTCGGCTTCGCAGCCGTCGGCGATGGACAGGGCAACGGCCTGGCCTTCTCCTTTGACTACAAGCACCTGAACTACATTTACAACTGGATGTCCTGCCTGAACCAGGCCACCCTGGAATGGGTGTTTCTCCCAGTCCGAATCGAATGCGGAAAGAGTTTCACCACCACCTACAGCGTAACCGCATTCAGCGGAGTCACCAAGCCATTCGGCGCCAAAAACGGCATTGTCGGCGGCTATGAGAAAGGCGTTTTCACGCTTTATTCCGACCGTGACCAGGAGGGGGCGCTTCGACTCAATGGCCAGGACGAGGAAAAAGTCCGGCTGTCCGCAGGTCAGGCGACGGCGTTCCATCCAGTCCAGGCTACTGGCCGGACCGCCGTCCTGGACTTCACCCCCCAGGGGGAAAAACCGTTTCGGATGACGGTTCCGTTGCAGGAGGGAGTCAAGATTCCGCCGGAGGGCACAAAAGTTCCCGCCGCGGAACAGGTGGTGAAGGAACTGGTGCTCTCCCGTTCCTTCGTGACCCCGCACATCCCCTGGGCGGTTCCGCATGTGAACGGCAAACTCAAACTGCTGCTCCTGTGCGATTACCAGCAGCAGCGCGAGGCGGTGGAACTGGCTCAGCGCCTGGATTGCGACTTCAATGTCATCCGCATTTCCCACATCAGTTCCCAGATGAGCTGGGGAATGGTCGAGCAGTTTGGCTCGTTCACGTTCAAGGACGCCAATGCAGCGCTGCGGCACGCCCTGAAAAACCAGTTCGACTGCATCGTCGTATCGGGCAACCTTTGGCGATACATCGAACCAGACAACCTGAAGGACATCCGGTCCAAACTGGAAAAGGGCACGGGACTGGTCATGATTCAGCCGTATGACCTGCCCGCATCCATGGAAGACCTTCAACTGTTGCGGACGGCGCGCAGGGAGAGTTGGCTCAAGGGGGAATGGCTGGGGACCTCCAACGTCATCGCCGCCGGCTTCGCGCCGGAACTCACCCAGCCTGGCAAGCATTATGACTCGGAACTGCTTCCAGGTGCGGAGTGCGTGCTCTCCTCGGTCAATGGCCCGGTCTTCGCAGTCGGGACACCTGCGGGGATTCGGGTTGTGCAGACAGCATATTTTGCAGCCGGCGCTTTGCTGCCCGTCTTCCCTCTGGAGTCGGAACTGCCTGACTACAACAACCTGGACTACCAGTTCGTGCCGCTGCTCAAAAGCATTCTCTGGGCGGCCAATCGGCTGCCGCAGACCCTTGTCCGCGCTGAATATGACAAAGGCCGCGTCCGGTTTCAGGTTTCCGCCCTGGACAATGGCCCCGAGACGGTCTTGCAGGTCACGCAGCGAAACCTGCTGACCGGCTCGCATACGGAAAAGACGCTCCCCTTGCCGGAACCGCGTGCAGACGGTTTGGCCGAAGTCCTGCTGCCGGCGGAAATCCAGCCTGGCCTCAATACGGCGGAGTACCGTCTGCTCCGCGACGGCAAGACCGTCGATTTCGGCTTTGCCGCCTGGGAACAGAAACCCGAAGTGAAAATCTTTTCCGTCAGGACGGAGAAAGAACTTTACAGCCAACAGGAGATGGTCATTGGACAGGCGGAATGCTCCGGCAAGGCAGCCCAGGTCAAAATCGAACTCCTTGACGCCGAAAACCGTCTGCTCGCGGAACGCATGGCGGAGGCGGATGGCCGGTTCTCATTCATCCTGCCGGAAGCATCCACCAGGAGAATGACGCTCAAGGCCACGGCATTGGCCAGCGGGATTCCGCAGTCGGTGAAGAGCCACATCGTGTACGCCCGCGTAACCAGGGAAGTTCCAGACTACGCCATCAGCGGAAGCGAGCACGAATGGATGTGGGACATCAACCGGAAACTGCGTCCGTATTTCTTCCGCGAACTGCGTCGTCAGACAGGCTATGACCTGATGCGGCTGTGGACAGTGCTCAGCAAAGACCGCGGCATTCCGGCGTTCCGCGACTACATGCGGTTTGACTTTGCGCTGAACGTCTCCATCCTCTCTGGCCTGCGGCTGCGCGATTTCGCCACCCGCTTCCAGAAGCCATACAACGAAACGGGAGACAGAAAATACTTGAACAGGGAGCCATGCCTGCATGACCCAGACTATCTCCAGAAGCGGGAAAAGGCGGTTCTGGAGACATTGGACTTGCTGAAAAACTACTCGCCCGAACAGTTCTCATTCGGAGATGAACTGAGCCTGACCCATTTCGGGCGGGAGCATGACTTCTGCTTTTCCGCTCATACGCTGGCGGCGTTTCGGCAACATCTCCAAAAGGCCTACCATACGCTGGAGGCGCTGAATGCCCAGTGGGAGAGCGCCTACGCCGACTGGGATGACATTGTGCCTCCAACCACCGCAGAGGCCATCAAGGCTGGAAAGGAGACAGGAAACTATTCCGCCTGGACGGATTTCCGGGACTTCATGGACCTCAGCTTCGCCAACACCTTCGCCGAAACTGGCAAAATCGCCCGCGACGCGGGCTGGACAACCCCGCTCCTGGACCTCTCCGGCGTGGACAGCGGAAACGCCTACAACGGCAAGCAGTGGTACCGCCTGTCCCGGATTCTCGCCCAGGTCGCCCCCTACATCACCTCGGACATCGGGGAGCAGATCCGCTCCTTCTTCCATGGACGGGTCATCCCATGGAACGCCGGATACAACTACACCGGCACCCAGGTGGAGTATCGGGTCTGGCTGGACGCCTTCATGTTCAAACAGGGCGGCTCCTCCTTTTACTCGACACGAAACACGCTTTACCCTGACTATACGCTTCAGCCCGGAACGCGGGACTGGGCCAACGCCACGCATGACCTCCGCTGCGGTCTGGGCGCCCTGCGGGCGACCTTGGACGAAGAGCCGGAGGACATCCTGATTCTCGCCTCCCAGAACTCGATGTACGGAGCCACCATTCTCCGCCAGAACGAGGCCATGCGGGAGGCACGACTCGGCTGGGCGCAGCTGGCCATCGACTTGAATCTGAGGTTCCGCTATTTTGCCGACCAGGAACTCGAAGGCGGTCTCCTCCGAAAGACTCCAGCCCGCGTGGTGGCGCTGTCGTTCTCCCGCGCACTCTCCACCACATCCTGCGCGGAACTGCGGGAGTTTGTCCGCAAAGGCGGCATTCTGATTGCAGACCGACTGCCAGCGGTCATGGATGAACATTGCAGACGTTACCCCAAAGGGCAACTGGACTCCCTTTTCGGTTTGAGGCAGCCCGATGAGGAAGGCAGCCATGCAGCCATGGTTGACTTCGGGACCGGACGCTACATACGCCAGGTCGGGGCGGCACTGGGGGCTGACGGCAGGGGCACCGTCATTGAAAATGCCTTCGGAAAAGGCCGAACGGCTTTCCTGAATTTCACCGTCAGCACCTATGCGACGCAGCGCAACAACTACACGAAGGAGAAAGAAGAACTGCTGGCCATGCAGCAACTGATGCTGAAACTGATTGACGGACGCCCGCAAGGCAGTTATACCTTTGAGGCGGAAGGCGGAGCGCCAGTCGGGGCCCGTATTTTCTCCTATCGCCAGAAAGATGTCCCAGATGCATTGTTCCTGGGCCTGGTGCGGGAAAACAAGGCCAGTGGAAAAAGCCGGATATCCCTGGAATTCACCAGTCCCGCCTATCTCCATGACTTGCGGAAAGGCACAGTGAGCGCGCAGAAGGTCTCATCCGCGGAGTTTGAGCTGGAGCCGGCCAAAGCCGTATTTCTGGCTCTGCTGCCATGGAAACTGAACGCCCCCGAACTGACTGCGCCAGCTCAGGTCGTCTGCGGAGAAATGTTCCGGTACGGCATTTTCGTGCCGGATGCAAAACTGGAGCATATCTTTGAAGTCACGGTCACGGCGCCAGACGGCTCCCGTCAACGGCTTTATTCCACGATTGCGCATGCGCCGAAAGGGCATTGCGAAGGCGCGTTCCGAACGGCATTGAACGACGCGCGGGGGATGTGGTCCCTGATGCTCCGCGACGTGCTTTCAGGCAAGACCATCAACCATAAGTTTGAGGTAGTTTCCAAATAAGAGGGTTGATTCTGCAATGGAACCCATTCTTGACCACGACGCCCGACTGCGGGAAATCTTTGCGGAATATGAGATTATCGATTCCCATGTTCATCCGCCGACCACGCTCCCGAGAAGCGACTATTCGCTGTTCAGCCAGAAAATGACCGGCGAACAGTTCGTCGGCGAACTCCGCCGCATGGGAATCTCCCGCTGCTGCGGGTCGGTGATTCGCCCGCTCGCCGATTCGAGCGGTTTTGAAGTCATCCATGAACTCAATGCGGCAGCGCTGGATTTTCAGAAGGCATATCCGGATTTCTATATTCCGGGCATGGCGGTTCACCCCGCCTTTCCCGAGGAGTCCTGCGCGGAAATCGAGACCATGCACCGCGACCATGGTGTTCGCTTCGTCGGAGAACTCGTTCCCTACGCGATGAACTGGGGCGGCATCGACATCCCCGCCATGGATCCAATCTGGGACTTGATTCAGCAAAAGGGGATGGCGGTCAATGTCCACCTCAATCAGCTGCAAGAGGCCGCCGCCATTCTCAAGCGCTTTCCGAAACTCAAATTCATCATCGCCCATCCGACCTCCAACCATCAGGAGTACCTGGCGCGCATCGATTTGATTGCGCAATACGAGAATGCGGCGCTGGACATTTCCGGCAGCGGCCCCAATTCCTGGGGAATGGTGCGATATGCCCTCAGGAGGGCGGGATGCGGAAAAATCCTCTTCGGCAGCGATTTCCCCATCCGCAATCCAGGCATGTACATCGCGGGCGTCCTGTTCGAGCACCTGACGCGCCTGGAGTTGGAATCGGTTTTTTCGCGCAATTTCAGGAACCTCGTCCTGCAGAACCCGATTGCGGGGGACAAAGAGACCGGAAAGACGTGAAGATGGCCTATTCCCTTGCGTCCTTTGCGTCCTTTCGGGTTGCACTCTGGCGAATCCTACATATATTATATTCTAAAAAAGTAACCCCTCCCCCTGCTCCTTACGGCAATGGCGCACCTGCCACTGTCCGCTTGCTCATTATCGCCTAATGCTTTCAGACCGTGACTATATGAATCCCCAGTCCAGACGGGGATTTTTTGACGGCACCTCCGTCATCATGCCGCTGATTGTCCTGAACATCCTGGTTTTTCTTGCCTGCAAACTGTTCGGCGAGACAGGACAGACGCTGGGCAATCTGCTGACCTTGCATCCCTGGTACATCCGCCACGGCCAACTCTGGCGGCTCGTCACCTACCAGTTCGCCCACAGCGACTTCTGGCACATCGTCTTCAACATGTGGGGCGTATATCTTTTTGGGCGGCTTCTGGAGCGCGGCCTGGGCGCGGGGCGTTTTCTGACGCTCTACCTGACCAGCGGAGTCATCGGCGGCATTGCCTGGCTGCTGTTCAACTGGTCTCATCCCATCATCGCCCTCCTCTCCTCGGAAGGGGCCACCTACTCCGTCGGTCCCGTCTCAATGGCCAAACTGGACGCATTGCTTGACGAGCGCGCCTTGCAGGTTTCCGCCATAGCGGGAGGGGTCATCGGCGCGTCGGGCGCCTTGTTCGGGGTCATGGTCGCCACCGCCATCGCCTTTCCCGACCTGCTGGTCTCCCTGCTGTTCCCCCCCGTGACGCTCAAAATGCGCACGATGGTCATCATCTACATGCTCATCGAAGTGTTCGCCAGTTTCAGCGCCAGCAGCAACATCGCGCATCTTGCCCATCTGGGCGGGGGACTAGGCGGTTTCCTCTACATGGACAGGCTGCACCGCCGTGCAGGGTACGGCGGTCTCTTCGCCGCAATCGGACGCTGGTTCCGAGGTTTTGGGCGCAAACACGCCAATGACACCCGACAGGACGAGGAAATCATCCGAATCCTTTCCAAAATCGCCAAGGTCGGATACGAAAATCTGACGATGGATGAAAAAGAGACTTTGGAGCGCGCCAGCGACCAAATGCACAAACGTTGATCCTACGATGAATGACGCTGTTTTTCACTGGCCAGATGTGGCGAAAGCCACCTCCGGCACTTGGCTGACCCAGCCAACCGCCCCATACGCCACAACCGTGGTGGACGACAACCGGACCGTCTCCCCTGGCTGCATCTTTGTCGCCATTGTGGGTACACGCGTGGATGGGCACGCCTTCCTCTCACAGGTCGCCCTCCAAGGCGCGAGCGCCGTGTGCGTCCAGTGCGCACCCGACCAGGAGACCCTGGCCACGCTGCGCGCCCAAGGATGCGGCTGCCTGCTTGTCTCCGACGGCCTCCGCGCCTTCCAGAGCCTGGCCAACCTGAATCGCCGCCAATACCCC
>JAFRLP010000432.1 GCA_017431185.1 Victivallales bacterium
AGGGCGCGCTCCGCGCGGTCAGTATCAGTCGGCGAGTGGGACGTAGCGGCGGCGTCCCGCCGCCGTCAACACGACGCTCATTAATTGCCTTGGCTATTTGGCGTCCAGGAGGGACTTGAGGTGGGTGACGTAGGCTGCCGCCCCGCCTTTCCGATAGCCGGTTTTGGCCACGACGGAGGCGTCGGCTTTCAGCAGGACAACGGTGGGGTACCCCTCGATTTGGTACTGGCTCTGGAGTTTCTGGTTTTGCGTCTTGAGACCGGCGCTTTGGGTCCCTGAACGCGGAAAGTCCGCGATGAACAGCACGAGGTTCTCCTTGGCGTAGGTCTGGAACTGCGGTTTCGAGAAAACCTCCTTCTGGAGTTTGATGCACCACGGGCACCAGTCTGAACCTGTGAACAGGGCCAGAATCGGCTTCCCCTCCTTCTTCGCCTGGGCCTGTGCCGCCGCGAAGTTCTGTTCCCACTCCACTTTGGGTTCGAACACTGGCTTGGCGGAGACCTTGGGCTTGGCGGGGGTGGCTGCGGGCTCCGCCGCCTGGACCAATGCCGCGATAATCAGCAGGACAATCAGCAGTTGTTTGCTCATTTTAATCTCCTTGAATTTTTATGTGCTTGAAAAACTGCTTCAGGGCAATGCCTTGCGGTTGGTTGACAGTACCCCGTATGCCTTGAGCACGAGTGTGCTCAGGGAACTGCCTGGGGCGATGCCCGCGACCTCGGCGATGGTCTGCTCCGCGCCCTTCTCCTTGAGAAGGGCCTGGAGTTTCTGCGCGCTTGGGTCATCTGCGGGGTCGAAGAACAGCGCAGCCGCAATGCCCCAGGCCAGGTTGGCAGGCTGAATGCCAGCCTTCACCGCCAGGTTTGCCGCTCCCACCAGGCGGTCTTCCGCCGCCAGTTTGCGCATCGGGTCGCGGCCCAGACGGAAGATGGTGTCGCCCAGGTGACGGTTGGAGAAACGTTCCAGCAGGTCATCGACATGGGCGTAGAGCCACTTGGAGTCCGCGTTGAACTCCTTGCAGATGCCCGCCACGCTTTCGCGGAGACCCGCCAGCATGAACGCGCGCACCTCGGAGTCCTCCATCGCCTCGTATGCCATCTGGTAGCCGCGCTGATAGCCGACGTAGGAGAGCATCGCATGACCGCAGTTGTGGATGTACAGCTTGCGCGCCGTGAAGACCCCGAAAGAGTCGTATGGCTTCATGGCTACGATGGACGGTATCTCCCCGACAAAGGCCTTCGCGTCAACGGGGAGTTCCTTGTACGGCTCCACCTTGACGTAGCTGACGTCCTGGGCGCGCATCTCCGCCGTGGGAACTGGCACCATGCGCCCGATGACCGTATCGACGAATCCCACTGAATTCTCGAAATACTCCTTCGCCTCCGCGGGAATGGATTGCGCCACCAGGCCGCGCATGTACGCCGCCGCTCCGTGCAGGTTTTCGCAGATGATGAAATTGATGGGCTTGGCTCCGCGGGCGGCCCGCAGGGCGATGCCAGCCGCCATATTCGGGGCGACGAACTTCAGCGCGTTGGCCCCAACTGCGGTCGCCCCGACCTCGGCGGACGCAACGGCCTCCGCCACAGCCGCCGTCTCCTTGCTGTGGATTGCCTTGACGGGCCCGACCATGAAATCCTGGACGCCGGCGTTGCTGACGGTCTGGAGGTGGTACTTGCCGTCCCTGTTCATGGCGGCGATGAGTTCCGCATCCACGTCCACGAAAGTCACCTCGTATCCGGATTCGCTGAAAAGTTGTCCAATGAAGCCGCGGCCGATGTTGCCGCCGCCGAACATGACTGCCTGTTTGGTCATACCAAGGAATCTCCTATGTTTGAATGTGAATGCGGAGAAATCTCTCCGCAGTTATAGACAAGATAGCCCGACAAATGCGAAAAACAAGCACAATGGTTGCTGTTTTTCGCATTATTGGTTGCAAAAACGGTGAAAAGCATTATTTTTATTGGGTTGACAACCCCTGTTCAAAAGAGATGCCGCAGCATTCGATACACGAAAGGAACATACAGGCTGACCACGCCCATGCCGAAAACATCGGTCAGACGGGCTGTTTCGCCGACACTTTGGATGACCGGACCCGACGCCGCTACCGCGGATTCGGAATCGCCGCCTGCTGCTTTGGGTGCTTCACCGAGGTGCTCATGGACAGCACCGCGGTTTTCATCCTGTACATGATTGCGCTGGGTGCGTCCAATACGGTGGCCATGCTTTCGACCAGTTTCACGGGATTGGGCAGTATGCTGTTCTACATCCCCGCCTCTGGCCTGGTCAGCCGGTTCGGCTACCGCAAGACGGTGAATGTATCGGGGCTGCTGGCATTTCTGTCGTACATGCTGATGGCGGCGGCCCCTCTGGCGGGGGAGACGCTGGCCAGGCATGTCGC
>JAFRLP010000043.1 GCA_017431185.1 Victivallales bacterium
ATGAGGGTCTCCGCAAAGACCTCAGCGCCAAGCCCTAGACATATGACTTCTGACGTGACTCCCTCAGCACCGCCCTCGAGGAGGACCGACACCATGACCATGCCGGCAACCGCCACGAGAGCACAGGCAGCCTTCTTGAAGCTGCGGCGCTCGCCCAAAATGAGCGGTGCAACCAGGATGAGGATGATTGGCGCCATGTAATTACAAAGAGTCGCGACCGCCACGGTTGTCGCCCTCATTGCGGCGAACAGAAGCACCCAGTTAAGACCGAGGCTCACTCCGCCTGCCGCCAGCCATGGGAGCTCGGCGCGCAAGCTCTGCCAGTCGAAGCGTTTCCGCATGACAATAAACAAGTCCAGAATGATGGCGGTGCCGCTGAGTGTCCACAGGTTCATGCGGTTGCCCAGGTACCACCTGGCCAGGAGGCAGGCCAACACAGGCTTCAGGAAAAAGGCCATGGAGGCTGCGAAGGTGCTGGATCCAGCCAGTCCATAGTAATAGAGCGCGTATGCCAGCGTCGTGCCGACAAGCACCATGTAGCACATGGGCCAGAAGGCAATGCCTATCTGCTCGATGGCATACGCGGGCGCAACCCTCGTGAAGGCCACAGGGAGAATCAAAAGCGCCCCGAAGATGGAGGACATCCCCATAAACAGGGTTGCGCCATACCGGGCCACAACGCGCTTGGTGAAACAGACGCTGACAGCAAACCACAGGGCAGAGGAGGCCATCACCAGCAGAGCCTTGAACGCTCCCTTGCTCGGTGCGCCGCTCTCGCAGACAAAACAGGCGATGCCAGCCACTCCAATCAGCACTGCCAGCACCTTGTTCCAGGACAATTTCTCGTTATTGATGAACCGTGCCAGAAACACCGCGAACAGGGCATTGGCGCTGAACACCACCGCGGCGCTTGACGCCTTGTCAAACATCAGGACACCCGCATGGAACAGCACCAGCGACGCCGCAATGCCTATCAGGCCGTTCACGAAGAAATTCGCCCAGTCGGCAAATTGGAGTTTGTTCCTGGCCAGAAAAGCAGGCAGTCCAAAGACCGTCAGCACGATTCCCGTAATCAGGAAACGGACAAACACCATCAGGAACGGGTCGATATCCGCTCCGGTGGCAACGATTTTCTTCCCGCAAATCTCCACTGTGCTGAATGCGACAATGCCTGCCAACAGGGACAGGAAGGGAAGGAGCGAGGTTTTCTTGCTTGGCATTTTCAGGAATCCGCTATTTCTGCTGGTTTTGCTGGATGACTTTCTCAATGTAGTACTGCATCACGAATGGGGCGCCGTTCCCCTTCTTGACCAAATCCAGGAACTGCAATGCCTCGGTCTGGGGCGTGACCACGCGGGCATGGCGGGTCAGGTCAAAAATCCAGCCATCCCAATTCTCGTAGATGGGGATGAAGCCGCTCTTCCAGAAATACTCCGCCCATTGCCATTCCAGGAGATGCACGTAGAGGTAGTCGGAGCCGTAGGTCTCCCTGAATTCCTGGGGAGTATGGGGCCGTCCCAACTCGATGTCCTTGGCAAGACGCACCAGCTGCGGGGAGTGGCGCCAGGTGAAGGCGGGTTCAATCCCCCAGCAGAAACGATATTTGGGCAGGGCAAAATACAGTCGGGGAAATGACGACCAGACGGCATTGGCGATGACCGTCCCCTCTGGAATATGGTTCTCCTCGGCCCATCGGGCGACTCCCCAGGAGGGCACCTCCCCCTGCCCCTGGGCCTGGAAATGCATCGTGTACCAGAAAAGGGCCACCGTGCTGGCCAACGTCAGCGCGACGGTGGCCAGATAAGGGCGTGAATAGCCCTCCGTCTTCGCAGGGGACTTTTCCGGTTCATTCTCCGCAGGAACAGGAATGCGGCTGACCATGATGGCCAGCAGCGCGCACAGCGGGAACAGCGCGTATTCGTTGAACCGGAAAATCAGATAGCCGCAAACCGTACAAAGCAACGTGGTGAACAGCAGACCGTTGAACTGCACATTGCGCAGCCATTTTCCGGCAAAGAAAAGACTCCTGTACCGGTAGAGCAGGAAGACGGTCAGCGCAGCCAGCGCGGGATAGGTGTAATAGTGCCTGGCCGCGAAACGCCAGGTGCTCTCATAGAATTCCTTGCCGCCCTGAAGGGGAATCCTCTCCAATTTCAGGAAGAAGGCCAGCACGACGTCAATGCACTGCACCTTGAACGTCAAAAACGTGTTGGGGAACTGCGGATGGATGGTCAGCCCCAGAACAATGCCAGCCAGGAACAGAAGCGGCGCAACCCACAGGCACTTGAAGCGGCACTCGTCCAAATATTCTGCGACGGCAAAGGGGACGATCACAACCAGCAGAAGATGCGGGGAACTGTATGTCCAGCTGGCCAGAAAGCCCATTCCGAGCAGAAAACAGGGACGTCCGCGCCAACGTCGGAAACCTGGCTCCAGAAAGGCGGTCAGCAGAACCACGGCCAGGGTCATCGACATCAGGTAGGCGCGCAGGGAAACCAGCCGATAGGTCATCGGCGGGAAAGTGGTGACAAGCAGCACCAGATACAGCCAGGGATGTTTGACGCGATTGCGGAAGAGCAACACCGCAAAGGCAATCAGCAGCAGGGCGTCCAGGCACATCACCTGGTAATGAAACGGATATTCGTTGGTGGCTCCCAGCAGTTTGCCGACTCGGCTCACGCCCCACAGGAACACATGGAAAAGCAGTTCCTTGTCGCTGAAATGCTCTGTCCAGGTGGAATGGGTCAGCGTGGGGAATGTCCTGGCGAAGAACGCCGACGGCCCATCCTCCACAATGCGGGCATGGAAAAAGCAGTCCGGCTCATACTCGTAGCCAGGGCACAAGAATCCCCAGCGCACCAGGAAAAGAACCGCCAGCGCCAGGGCGACTCCAAGCAGATAAGGAGTCAGGCGCGTAGCCAAGTCCTTCTTCCCTCCCCCGTCCGCCGAAGGTGTCTTTTCAGTCGGTGATTGGGCAATGTCCTCCCCGCACGAAACGGAAGGAGGGACATCCTGTTTCAGTTCTGCATTGTCTTCCATGAACGATGATGGTGAAATCTTATCCCCTCTGCCCTCCTCCTATGGCGACAAAAACACCCAGTTAAATATATACCC
>JAFRLP010000433.1 GCA_017431185.1 Victivallales bacterium
TCGCGGGCAGGTTGGGGCTCTCATGCATGGAACGTCAAGTTCAAATGGCAAATCTGTGGTCGAATATGTCAAAACAGATGGGTTCTGAACAGTTACCCGCTTTGATTTGAGTTTAACTTATGCTTCCTGACCATGCAACCATATACCTTTACCAATGAAGGCTGGCATGGCCTCCATGCCGTGGCTGTCTATTGCGGAGCGACACTGCCCAAATTTCCGGATTTCATCGAGCAGGTCACCCGTTTCGGCACGTGGATTGGAGAACATGGCCTGAATCTGGTCTATGGCGGCTCCGATGAGGGCACGATGAAAGTCCTTGCCAACGCCGTGTCGGCCAGCGGAGGAAAACTCATCGGCGTCTTCACCCAGAACCTGCCGCCATCCCTGATGCGCCCAGGACTGGACGAGTCATACATCGCCGGCGACCTCGCCGAGCGCAAGGCGGAAATGCTGCGCCGCTCCGATTGCGTCGTCGCCCTGCCTGGAAGCTACGGCACCTGGGACGAACTGTTTGACGCCCTGGCCTTGCGCAAGGTCATGCGCAACGGCATCCGCCATCCCATCGGCGTGCTGAACATCCACGGCTTCTTCGACCCGCTGCTTGCATTCATCGAGAACAGTTGGCAAATTGGCTTCACCACCAGCCGCTGGCGGCATATCCTGCGCTCCGCCTCCACGCCCGACGAACTGTTCGATGTCCTTGCACAAGACATTTCCGCCAACCAGCCCTCTGAATAATCCAACGCACAGGGTTGGCACAAAAAAATTGACGCATTTTTGAACCAAAGAAGTCATACTCCCTTCAGATATCGTCTCAAGAGGAATGCGCAAAAATAGGGAAATGTCGTTATAGTCTCCGTGTGACCAATATTGGCGTGAGCAAATTTGATGCCGTGGCGTATTGCGGGATAATGGTCGGAGGCTATCAGATTGCGGAGCGATTTCGACACCGCATTTCCCGCCCTGACCTCGATCGGCAGAAGTTCATCGGCGGTGCGGACAAAGAAATCCTCCTCCAGCGAACCATCCTCCCGACGATAATAATAGTAGATTCATCAGCCCCCAAGCCACTTCAATCCGCGAGCCCTGAAGGCCTCGCTGGCAGGTTGGGGTCCCACGCTTGGCACGTCGAACACTTGTGGCAAATCTGAAGCCACGCACGTCAAAACAAGGTGGGTGTGCTGAATAGTTGCAAATAAAATCAACATTTGTTTCCAACTTTTTTTTGAATTCTGCGTTATATTAAGAGGGGTGTTCTCCAAAATAGAAACTACCTTCTTTCGCAAAATAACAGGAACCTGAAAATGAATGTAAAATTGATTCTCGTTGCCGCCCTGGGCCTTGGCCTGGGACTGACCGCCGCCGAAACCGAGCCAGTCGCTCCGCAAGAGGATAACCTGCAAACCCAGCTGGAGCAACTGCAGAAGATTGCCGAGCAACTCAAAGTCCAGGCAGAGCAGCTGAAAAAAAGGCAGGAGGAAAGCGCCAGGCAAAAAAGCGAGACAGAAAAGCCGGACGCCGCGCCGGCAAAGCAGGAGCCCCAAAACCAGGTGTCCAAAGACGAGGAGGACAATGGCAATTCGACGGAAGAGTCCACCGCATCCTTGAAAAAGGTCAAGCTGACACTTCCGGAAGCCAAGAAAATCGCCCTTGCCGACAGTCCCACCCTGGCACAGACCAAGGCGCGCATCCAGTCCGCGATGACGAAAGTCCGGCAGGCGCGCGCCGCCTTCTATCCCACCGTGGACATCAATGGCGGCATCACCCGCATCCGCGACAGCGCCACCACCCGCCCCAACCGCGACTTTGACAACACCACGCAGTACTCCATCGGGGCCTCCGTGGGATACACCCTGTTCGACGGGTTCCAGCGCGACTTCAACCTGTTGCAGGCCAAATACGCCGAAACCTCCGCGACGTTGAACGACGAGTGGGCCCGGCTGACCCTGCTCCGCCAGGTCGCCAACGCCTACTATCAGGTGCTGCTGGCCCAGGACAACATGGAAATCGCCAAGCACGACGCCGACTACAACCGAATCCTTCTGGAAGACGCCCGCAAGCGCAAGGAGGGCGGCATCGCCAAGCCCAGTGACGTGCTCAACTTCGTGCTCCAGGTGCAGAACGCCGAGGTAAACTATGTGAATGCGGAAAAGACCTGGCGCGTCGCCATCGTAGCCCTTGGCGCGCTGCTGGCCATCGATGAGGACAACATCTGGGAGAACTATGAACTGGTCTATCCCCAGGAGAACACCCAGATTCTGCCAAGCATCAGCGAGATGCTTGCATACGCCCGCGAACATCGCCCTGACCTGCGCAACGTGGACGCCGACATCCAGATTGCGCGGGAGGCCATCAAGAACGCCGAAAACCAGTGGTACCCCACGGTCGGACTGTTTGCCGACTATGGCTTCAAGCGCACCCACTCCGCGCACTTCAACAAGCACTACGACCGCAACATCTCCTACGGCGCAACCGCCAACTGGAACGTCTTCAACGGCTTCAAAACCACCAGCGCCATCGCCCAGACACGCGCCGACCTGGACGTCGCGCTCAAGGAAAGGGACGAACTGCTCCTCACCATCGACTCCGAGATTCGGCAGTCCGCCCTGGCCTTCGAGTCCAACCGCATCCAGCTCCAACGCCAGGAGACCGTGCTGGCCACGGCGACGCAAATCCGCGAACTCGTCCACCAGGAGTATGTCAACGGCACAACCACCATCACCCGTCTGAACGAAGTGCAGACGGACGTGACGAATGCCGAGGCAGCCCGTTCCGCCGCCTTCATCCAAGTGCTCAGCAGCATGGAGTCGCTCCGCGCAGCCACAGGGCAAATCCTCGAACTTGACGCGAACTGACGCATCATACATCACCTTTTGACTGACCCACCATGAGCAAAGCAAAGTCCCTCCTGACCATACTGTCGGTTCTGGCCATCCTGGGCGGCAGCGGCTATGGCTACCGCGTTGTCCAGGCGAAACGGGAGGCAGCCCAGAAAGCCCGTGCCGGAAAACGCGACATGGCCATCACCGTCCAGACAGGAAAAGTGGGCAGAGACCGCATCGATGAGATTCTGACCTTCAATGGTGACATTCAGCCAATGCACTCCGTGGACCTGCAGCCCAAGATTTCGGGGCGCCTGCTTGCCCTGGAACTGGATGACGGCACGCCAGTGTCAGAAGGACTCGTGGTCCGCAAAGGCGCGCGCATCGCCCGCATCGACGACCGTGAACTGAAGGCCCAACTCTCCAGCGCGGAGGCCAGCATCTCCAGCGCCAAGGCGAACATCGCCGTCGCCAAGGCAAATCTGGAAAGCGCAGACGCGGCCGTGCTCAACGCGGAGGCCAACCTGGAACAGCGCACGGCTGCACATAAAAGCGCACTCGCCGCCACCGAGTCCGCCAAGGCGGCCTTGGAGGATGCGGCGCGCGAACTGGCACGGCAAAAGACCCTCATTGAACAGAACGCCACGACCCAACAGAGTTTTGACAAGGCGCTCACCGCCAATGAACAGGCCATCGCCGACCTCCGCCGCACCCAGGCGGAGGAGGCCGCGGCCCGTGCCCTCATCCGATCGGCGGAGGCCGACATCCAGCAGGCCAAGGCCAACCGCGACCGCTACGAGGCCAGCGTCACCCAGGCCGAGGCCGCCCTGCAAGTCGCCAATGCGGACGCGGAGAAGGCGCGCGTCAATCTCTCCGAGACCAACCTCTACGCCCCCATGACAGGGGTCATCACCAGCAAGAGCGCCGACCCGGGCGCGATGGTCTCCTCCACCACGACCGTTGTGAACATCATGGCCATCAAGCAGGTCAAAGTGCTTCTTTCCATACCCGTGAACTACCTTTCCAGGCTGGAGCCGGGAAAGACCAAGGCGCGTTTGCGCACCACCTCCCTGCCAGGGCGTGAGATTGCCTGCACCATCGGCAAAATCTACCCTGCGCTGGAGATCACCACCCGGACGGCGCAAGTTGAAATCGTGGTCGAGAACGAAAGGGACGACTTCGGCAGCTTTGCGCTGAAACCAGGCATGTACGCAACCGTCGAGGTGCTCATCCAGGCACGCGCCGACGTCCTGGTCATCCCGACCGCCCTGCCCATCCGTGTGCTGAACAAGGAGATTGTCTATCGGGTTCTGGGCGACCGCGAACATGTCAAGGCGGTTCCCGTCAAACTTGGCGTGCGCTACGGCGAGATGGTCGAAGTGCTTTCGGGGCTGAAGGAGAACGACGAGATTGTCATTGTCGGCCAGCATCGGCTGACGGACGGTGCGCCCATCCATATCCTGCCAGGCAACAACCTGGACATGAGCGAAATCAAGAAATGACCAGGGGAACACGCAGATGAAACTACCGGAATTCGGGGTAAATCGTCCCGTCGCCACCGCCATGCTTTTTCTGGCGGTGCTGACCCTCGGAGTCATCTGCTTCCTCAAACTGGGCATTGACCTGACTCCCGACATCGAGCCGTCCCGCGTCACGGTCGCGACCACCTGGGACGGGGCCTCCGCAGAGGATGTCGAGACCAAAGTGACCCGCGTGCTGGAGAAACGCCTGGGCAGTGTCTCCAACCTGGACACCATCCGCTCGCAGACCTCGGAGGGACGCTCCACCATCTGGCTGACCTTCGCCTGGGGCACCAACATCGACGAGGCGTCCAATGACGTGCGCGCCCAAATCGACCGCGTGAAAGACGACCTGCCCGATGACGTCGAGGTTCCGCAAATCTTCAAATTCGACTCCGCCAACATGCCCGTCATGGCTATCGGCGTGACCGCGAAGGAGAGCATCGAAAAACTCTATGACATCATTGACGACGAGGTGTTCCAGCCGCTTCAGCGCCTGGAGGGGGTCGGTTCCGTCAACGCCTTTGGCGGCCTGCATCGCCAAATCCGCGTCGTGCTCTCCCGCGAAAAACTTGCCGGCTACGGCCTGACCCTCTCCGACATAGAGGCGGCCATCGCCAACGAGAACCGCACCCTGCCCGCCGGAAACCTCAAGATGGGCGTCATCGAATACACCATCCGAATCCTGGGCGAATATACCGACCCCGCGCAGATCCGCGAAATACCGCTGCTGCAGAAGAACGGCTCCATCATCCGACTCAAGGACGTCTCCGAGGTGCATGACGCCTTCGAGGAGATCACCCAGTTCACCGAGACCATGGGGCGCGACGGCATGATCATGAGTGTCCAGAAGCGCACGGGAGCCAATACCGTCGCGGTCTGCATGGCCGTCCGCGAGGAACTCAAGCGACTGGAGGAGATTATTCCGCGCGACATCAAATTCTACA
>JAFRLP010000434.1 GCA_017431185.1 Victivallales bacterium
AGCTTGATTGTGTAGCGAATGGCCATGCCTAGCTCCTGTGGTGTGTTGTTGTTTAATGTCGGGGATGCCACATTAATATACAACACATTTCGGAAAACCGTAGCCATTAATGCGAAAATTTAAATGTTACATGATACTAGTGTCCCGTCCGATTAATTCGTGAGGATAGTCCGCAGATGTTTTCGAGTTGTTTTCGCACGAAGGCGACTGCGCATAGTTTCCTATGTAAAGAAGCCTTCATGCGAAAAGAGCCGGAAAGAGCGCGGAATATTCCATCGAATTAATCGGACGGGACACTAGACCAGTCATTTGGCTTCCAATGAATCCGACACCCCGCCTCCTTGCCATTGACGTAGAGCCAACAAGATTCATCGACAGCACCGAAATAAAGGAAAATCTCCCTGTTTTTCCAATCCTCTGGAATGCGGATTTGCGTCCCATACCAGGCGATCCCGTCATATTTCGCGGTTTTCTCACGAATGAAATCCGAAATCTGCACACACTGCGCATCTGGCGTTTCCCAAGGAGAGTTCGTGCTCATCACGGCCTCCCAAGCATGAACTTGAACGGGTGTATGCTCAAACCACTTCTCCTCAATCCCCTTGTCCTCAGGGTCAAGACGAAAGTTCCATAATTGCGGTGTTTTCAAGTAGGGAGGCAGATATTCCTTGAAATTCATGACACGCTTGACGCCACACACATCTCCAAAATACTGTTCATTCCAAGGCAATGGCGGTATGTTGTGCTTTTCCCGAAACGCGAGTAGTTTCAGTGAATCAATGTCTTTCTTCCCTGTCACAGCCTTGAAAATCAACAGTGCATGTTCGTTAGCAAGACACAGTTTTTCAATTCGCGCCCGTTCTTCCATCGTCAACTCCCTAGACAATGCCGAATTGAGGTGCTTGCCAGCCTCTGTAAAGTCACTTTCCCGATAGTATTTTCCAAGCCCAGGCAGTCGGCATCACCGTACTTAAGGGAGATTCTGTAAAGTCACTTTCCCGATAGTATTTTCCAAGGTTCCAAAGCAACCCACGCCCAAAATTGAACACCTTTCCCTTCTCTGTAATGTCCGCCTGCGCAGGAGCCAGCCGTTCATCCCAGACCTTTTTGCGCCAGTAACGGTAATAATCCCGAACATCCGTTTCAGCCGCTCCAAACGCCTGCATATAATGATTCTCCCAATGTTCAAACGATATGGCCGTCCCCTTATGGATGATGGTCAAACTGTACGATGTCCGAGGCAAACTCCGCCTCCCACGGATAGTGGATGGTGAGTTTCTCACCGCCGAGGCGGGCGGACTGTGCGGCATAGATGCCAGGCAGAGTCATGCACAGGCCTTCCCGCAGGGTGATGGGGAACTCCCGGCTGTCGTTGCGCATGGCCGTGAAGAGATGGTCCAGCAGAGCGTAGTCCGCCCCGCCGTGGCCACTGGCCTTGGGATTGCTGGCGTACTCCTTGGGCATCATGCTGACAGGCAGTTCCGTCAGGTCATCAGTCCCATACAGTTCATCGGAGCGGAAACGCACCACCTCGGGAGTCTTCCCCCGCGCATCAATCCGCTCAAAATACCCCTTGGTCGCAAACACGCGGTAGGAATGATGGCCGAAGAACGCACGGCAGTGCCCGTTGCGAAGCAGTCGGATGGTGACTCCGCTCTCGGTCTGGAACAGCGCCGCCTGCATGTCGTCCCGCTCATCCTCTGCATTGATGTGCGCACCGGTGCCGACGCAGATGGCGTAGCGGAGCACCTCCCTCATGATGCGGAGCAGCGGCCCGAGCGAGTGCGTGCAGTAGCGGATGGGCGGAAGGCTTCGGCGCCACGGGCTATGCACCATCAGCGGATTGTCCGCCGTCGTCACTCTGGTGGCATGGATGTACTCCGCCTCCATGTAGTATGGTTCCCCCAGCAGCCCCTTTCGGTAGAGGTCCACCAGCGTGTTGACGAAGCCCCACTCGTTGGGGTTGGCGCCGGTCATCAGCCTGGCCTGGGAGGACTGCTCGGCCTGCCAGAGGCGGCTCGCCTCGTCCAGCGTCGCCACAGATGGGATGTCGGAGAAGACATTGACGCCCTTTTGCAGGGCCCTGATGCAGAACTCTGCGTGGACATCCGCACCAGTCTCCACCAGAATCAGGTCAAGGCGCTCCTTCTCCAGCATCTCATTGTAGTCCTCGTAGAAGGCGGTGTCGGGGTATAGTTCCCGCAGAGGCTGCGTCTGCAGCCACTGCGTCTCATGGAACAGGGCGGGGTCAACGTCGCAGGCGCAGACAAACTCCGTGAAATCAAAGGCGTCCTTCGCCAACCTGGCCATGTAGCGCCCGCGATGCCCAAGGCCAACCACTCCGAAACGAATCTTCTCCATCATCCAACAACTCTCCTGACGAACTGGCCTCGGTTGCCCGGACCGCGCCCTGTCTTTTCTGATGCGGAATTACTATATATCGTTTTCGATGAAGTGCAAGTTTCTAAAATAATAGAATCTGATTTATTTTTAATACTATTGGTAAGTTAAAACGAAAGGACAAAAAGGACAAAAAGGACAAAAAGGACTTGATTTTGCACAAGTCCAGATGTAGAATAAAGCCGAGACCATCAAGGCATATTGACAGGAGACCCATGAACAGAAGACGCCGTTCCCAAGACCTGACATACCAGGAGGATTACTGGTACAACACCTCGGAGGTTCCACCTGAATTTCCCGGACTGAACCTGCATGCGCTCTGCCACTCCTTCCTGATGCCGCAATGGAGCCAGAGTGCCAACGTGACCTACAATTACATCATGGCCTCCCTCATTCTTTCGGGAAAGGAGGAGGCATACGATGAATACGGCAAGAGGATTCTGCGACACGTTGGCTTCTTCTCCATCACAGACCTGAACGAAGCGAAGAACACTTTGATACGGCAGAGCGAAACGCTGGAGCGTTATTTCGTGCTGTTTCACGTGAATCGGCTGCTGCGCCAAACCCTGGCCGAACTGTTCCCGTCGGGCCTGCCCAAATTCGTCGCGCCGTCGCCACAGAAACTCCGTCGTTGCTTTGAGGACATCCGACGGGTACTGCGCAAGAAGGGAACCACGGACAACCAACTGCTGAGCGCGATGGGATTCAAACTGCTCACCGAGGCGGCCAGCCAGGAAAAATCCATGCGGCACGTCCCCCTGCCCCTGACACTCGCCCTACGCTATCTGGACAGCAATTTCTTCAAGCCAGACTGCTCCCGCGACGACATCGCGCGAGCCGCCCAAGTGAGCGCGGTCACGCTTGGCAAACTCTTCCGTGAACATTTGCACACGAGCATCAACCGTTATCTTACTGCATTGCGCATCGAGAAGGCAAAGCAACTTCTGGAGTTCTCCTCGGAAACGGTCAATTCCATCTCCGCCAAATGCGGGTACGCCTGGGCGTACTATTTTGCCAAGTGCTTCGAGGAGGCCGTTGGCATGACTCCACTCCAATACAGGAAGGAGCGCCGCAGGTGCTCCATCGTCTCGACAGAGACAACACGTTGACAGTGCAGCAAGCACGCCATCCCCCCGAAGACGCGCATCGCCCCGAAGGGGCGACACATTGTTAGCCCCAGGTGAACGCGCCCGCCAGGGGAGCGTTCACCTGGGGTTGAACGCGCAAAATTGATTTGCGCCCCGGCAGGGGCGCCACCATCCAGACATGCTCAGTATTGAACCGTCCAAATTCTACAAAAACAAACAGAACCAGAGACAATTATCCCCAATCAAGCACAAAAAACTTTTCTTGGATAGCCAAATTCTGTTGAACAAGAAGTTCACGTATTTCTTGCATAAAAGGCTGTTTTCGATGATGTTGTTTCTGGTTCGCAATGTAATTGGATATTCTCTGCAAATCATTAGCACCACAACTCAAGCCGGCATAGCCAGATGACCATCCTGTGAAAAGCGGAAAATGCGGGTTGCATTTCAGCCAATGATGGGTTGATGTCTTCAATTCGCGTACAAAGTCCGCAAGCGCCAATGATGGCGGCAAGTCCACTAGATTATGCAGGTGGTTTGGCATGCCATTGACACGATGCAAAAATGCATTTTTGTTCTTGCAGAATCCCCAGATGTATTTGAACAATTCCTTCTCAAACTCTTCTGCTATGGATGGTACATCCCGTGCGGTATGAAAGATGACATGATAGTAGTTTGTTGTATAACTCATTTTTTCTCCTTTATGAACATTTGAATGTTGACAAAGACGTGAAACATGAAGGCAGTCTGTACGGAGCCGCCCATGGCGGGGCGATAACCAATTACACCTCGGACTAACAATGTGTCGCCCCTGCCGGGGCGATTGCCGTTTTTTCGCGCGATTGCACCCCGGGTTCCGCGCCCTGACGGGCGCGTTCACCCGGGGCTAACAATGTGCCGCCCCTGCCGGGGCGGGGTGATGCCCATCGCGGGGCGCAAACCGATTTTGCGCGATTGCACCCCGGGTTCCGCGCCCAGACGGGCGCGTTCACCCAGGGCTAACCATGTGCCGCCCCAGCCGGGGCGGGGGGTTGCCC
>JAFRLP010000435.1 GCA_017431185.1 Victivallales bacterium
CGATGGCTCCGCTGAACGTGCGTGTGGCGCTCAGCAGGTAACGCTTCAGACGCGGAAAGAAGACCTCGGTGCGCACGCGGAATTCACGGTATTCATGCTCTGTCATGGTGGGGACTCGTGTTTTGGGGTAATGAAATGGCTTCGGCATGCCTGCCGCCGTCGATGATGGAGTCAATGCATTATTTTACCTTTCCACTGGCAAAAATCAAACGGATGCGTTTAAATCCGCCGAACTTTCACGACTGGCAACGGCCCAAAGTGCCTTTGGGGGAATGAAGTCACGGCAACTGACTTGAAAAAGGGGGAAAAAAGGTTTTATTATTATCTCCGCCGAAAGTCATGCTTTCGACCGTTCAGTTTTTTCCGACAGGATTCGATGCGGCAGCCGGTTGACGGACATGTCGCCGCAGGGGGTGCTGAAGAACAAGCAGACGAGGTGAAATTCCATGCCTGATTTTTCCATAACTCCGAATTACAATGCAACCGTGGGCAATTTCAGTGTCAATGCCGGACCGAGAGCCAGTGTGGCTGCGCCGACCAGCGTGGCCTCCGTTGGCTCGCAGGCCACGGGCGACCCTGATTTGGCGCCGGGGCAGAAACGCCCGGCGGGCGCACAGAAGTCCATTTACGGCGAAATCCCCCAGATTCCCGTGCTGGACGCCGTGGAGGGGATCAAGTTTGACTTCAACCATGGCATCCGCATTCTGTTTCCGCACAACGGCAAGACGTATCATGTTACGTTCCTGGACATTGACACGGGGGTCATCCTTTACAGCAACGACACCGTGCCTGGGGCCTTCGTGACCTCCGTCAAGAAGTTCTATATCCGCTTTCGGCTCATCATCCACGAGAAGGGGAACGAGAACCCCATCTTCACGCATGACATGGATTTGCGCGACAAGGAGGTGATGGTGCAGTTGCCCGTGGGGACCATTGGTGACAGCATCGGATGGTTCAGTTATGTGGAGCGTTTCCAGAAGCGGCATGGGTGCAGGGTCATCTGCGTGATGACTCCGTGGATTTCCACGCTGGTCAAGGACCAGTATCCTGACATCAAGTTCATCGCCCCCGAGGAGACCAAGGAGTACCGGCCATACGCCTCCTACTACATGGGCCTCTTCTTCAGGGGGGACGTGGATAACCAGCCGATTGATTTCCGCTACATCGGGCTCCACCGCACCGCAGGATACATCCTGGGGTTGGATGGCGAGGATTTGGATGACCTGCCGCCCCGCTTCAACCTCAGCGCACCGCGCCAGATCAAGGAAAAATACGTGTGCATCGCCGCGCAGGCGTCCAGCCAGGCCAAGTACTGGAACAACCCGTTTGGCTGGCTCACGGTGGTCAAATTCCTCAAGGACAACGGGTATCGTGTGCTGTGCATCGACAAGGAGAAAGTCCATGGCACGGGCCTGCACTGGAATTACATTCCCTACGGGGCGGAGGATTTCACGGGAGACTTGGCGTTGCAGGAGCGTGTCAATCTCATCAAGGACGCCGATTTCTTCGTCGGCCTCTCCAGCGGCCTGTCCTGGATAGCCTGGTGCTGCAAGGTGCCGGTGGTGATGATTTCGGGTTTCACCCATCCCACCAACGAATTCCACACCCCCTATCGCATCATCAACTACCACACCTGCCACTCCTGCTGGAATGACATGCGTGAGAACTTTGACTACTTTGATTTTCTCTGGTGCCCGCGTCACAAGGGGGATGAGCGTCAATTTGAGTGTACTCGCCTGATTTCACCCGAACAGGTCATCTCGACCATCAAGAAAATCCCCACTTTCCGTCCAGCGAAACAAGACGCCTGAACGGTTCAGTCATCTCGACAATGGCAGAAGAACAGACAAATCATGCCGCTGTCCAGGCGGATTTGAAACAGACTCACAGCGGACTGTTTGCTCTGTGCGCGATTGGGCGTCATCACCAGTTGGACATGGATATGCGCCAGTTGCTGCACGACCACGCGGTGGGCGGTGCGGAACTGACCTTGCGTGAGTTGGCGCATATCGCCAGCAAGCATGGACTGAAGGCGAAGCGCGTGAAAATCGGCTGGAGCGAATGCCGCAACTATGCGCCCGTCTTCCCTTGCATTGCCCAGAAGGCGGACGGGCATTACGCCATCTTCTGCGGCATGCGGCCTGTCAGGCCACCCGCGCAGGAGGGGGAGGCGGAAAACGCCAAACCCCAGACCGGGAGCGCGGAGCCCGATTTTGATTTGGCGGTTGTTGACCCCGCATGGCAGGCCGCGCATCCAGGCGAGCAGTTCCGCTTCCTCGCCCAGGAGGAATATGGAACGGAGTTGACGGGGGAGTGCCTGCTGCTCAAGCGGGTCTGGCGATTGGCGGATGAGAATCAGCCGTTTGGCCTGCGCTGGTTCATTCCCGAGTTCCTGAAACTTCGCGGGGTGTTTGCGCAGATTGCGCTGGCGGTGATACTGCTTACCCTGATTGCGCTGGCCTCCCCGCTCTTCTTCCAGAATGTGGTGGACAAGGTGCTGGTGCATGAGAGTTTCTCGACCCTGAACGTGCTGGGCGCCGGGATTGTGGTGGCCATCGTCTTCAACGCCATTCTGGAGTATCTGAAGGGGCATCTCCTGCTGTTCGCCACCAACAAGATTGACATCTCCACGGCGGTCAAGACCTTCGCCCATCTCATTCACCTGCCCATTGACTTCTTCGAGAAGGTGCCGTCGGGCGTGCTTCTCAAGCATATTCAGCAGACGGAGAAAATCCGCGGGTTCCTCTCCGGCAATCTGTTCTTCACGCTGCTGGACTTGTGCTCCCTGGCGCTGTTCATTCCCTTCCTGCTTTTGTACAGCGGTCGGCTGACCTGCGTGGTGCTGGGGTTCACGGCGTTGATGGCTCTGGTCATCGCCGCGCTCATCAAGCCGTTCCAGCGCCGGCTGGACGCCCTCTACCAGGCGGAGGGGCGGCGGCAGAGCCGCCTGGTGGAGGCCATCCACGGGATTCGCACCGTCAAGTCACTGGCTCTGGAGCCGGTGGAGGAGAAGGCATGGGGCAACCGCAGCGCCGCCGCCATCCAGGCATACTTTTCCGTGGGGAGGATTTCGCTGACGGCGCGCAACCTCAGCCAGGCCCTGGAGATGCTGATGACCATCGCCATCATCTGGATGGGGACCCTGATGGTGTTCAAGGGTGAACTCACCGTCGGCGCATTGATTGCCTTCCAGATGCTGGCGGGGCGGGTCACCGGGCCGCTGGTCAAACTGGTGGGGCTCATTCACGAGTACCAGCAGGTCGCCCTTTCCGTGCGGATGCTCGGCGCCGTGATGAACACACCCGAAGAGCAGAACACGGGGCGTGTGCGTTATCCCCTGCGCGGGCAGGTTGTCTTTGAGAACGTCTCGTTCCGCTATCGCCCCGAACTGCCATTGGTCATCCGTGACTTTTCGGTGGAGGTGCCCGCTGGCAGTTCGTTGGGGATTGTCGGGCGCTCCGGCTCGGGCAAGACCACCTTGACCAAACTTCTGCAGGGACTTTATCCGCCGTTCAGCGGTCTGGTCAAGATTGACGGCATCGACATTCGGGAAATTGAAAAATCGCATTTGCGCTCCAGCATCGGCGTGGTGTTGCAGGAGAACTACTTCTTCCAGGGAACAGTGCGGGAGAACATCAGCC
>JAFRLP010000436.1 GCA_017431185.1 Victivallales bacterium
AGCGAAGCCGCCGTGGAAGCGGAACTCGTTCGCCGGAGCCGCCGCAAAAAACAGCTCCCGACGCTGCGGGAGCTGCTGCAAAACTGGAAACCGAACCGCTTTACGCTGCTCGGGATTCTTCTGATGGGGCTTTCGTTCCTGTGCTTGTCCTCGGGGAAAGACTGTTCCCGCAGATAGCAAACAAATTCCCTGGCAGTCATCTCGCATCCGCTTTTCTCCCCCTCTCTCCTACTCTCTTTCCTCATGTCCTCAATTGCCTTGCACATGTTGACGGTCTCCTGTTGGTTGTCAAGTTGATACTGGCATCCGGCGAGTTCCAGCAGCCCCAGCGCCAGGTGGCGCGGCATGGCCTGGAACGACGGATTCCTCCTCAACAGCTCCTCCAACCGTTCCCTGTCCTTCAATGCTCCCGCTAAATTTAGCACGGAATTCAAATTTTGCTCACTGCCCTGGAGCATTTTCCGGGGAATTTCCGACGGAATGAGCAGCGGGTATTGCAGCCGTGGCTCAAACGCGTGGAGTTCGGGAAAGGGAGCCGGCTCCAGCATGTCGGCAAACTGCTGCGGAACCTCCCAGGGGGTGTCCCCCCAGTAGATTACAATCGTGACCACCCGCGCAAACCGGAATCCCCTGCCCACTCCGCTGAGGAACTCCACGCCGTCCTTCGGCTCTCCCTCACGGTGGAACCGCTCTCTCGCGGCACGCACCTGGCGCCCGTATGACATGTCATGCAGCTCCTTCACCCGCCAGGGCATCAGGAGATGGGGGTTCAACTGGTTCTCGATGAACAGCAGGAGGCTGTTGTCGGGGTCCGCTGCGTCCCACTGGATGCGTCTGGCCACGTCGCAGGTCCGCCCCCTGCCCTGCCATTTTCCGCTTGCGTCACGCATCAGGGCAATCTCCCGCTCCGAGGCGGGGCGCAGCATGGAGGGTTCAACCAGCCTGCGTCCGTCCCCGAACACGATATTGAACACGTCGGCGACCGCCTGGTCGCTCTCGAACAGCATCTTCAGCATCACATCCACGTTGTTCGACATAGACTGCCTCCTGGTCAAGTTTTGCCTGTTGCGCGAAAGACTGACCAGGAATATAGCATAGTTTGTAACTTTGTCAAGTGCTTTTTTGGGTCTTTTATCCAAATTTTCTTATTTTTTAATTACTTTCTTTCTACATTCTTTATAACATTATATATATCATAAAAAGAAAATTATTGTCAAATTCCACGTTGGGTGGCGAAGGGTATTTCCGGCGGCGGGAGTCGGGTGCCCGCGTCAAAAAGGCACGGGTTAGCGGCAGCGGGATGCCGCAAGGCAGACTGGTCAGCCGACCCATAGACTCCAACTTGCCCGCGAGGGCTTCAGCCCTCGCGGATTGAACAGGCGGCGGTGGATGATTTACACGGACTGCGAGGTCCAGTCCTGGATCTGCCCCTGCTCCATGTCGAAGTTCACCCCCACCAGCATGATCTTCTTGCAGGAGTTCATGTATCGCCGATAGTAGTCGCGCTCCTTTATCTGCTCCAGGGCGATTTCCCCGCTCTTGTCGAGCTTGAACTCGAACACGAACACGTAGTCCTCGTTTGCGGCGACCGCGTCGATGCGGCCCTGGTTTGTCCTGGACTCCGCCGTGATGCTGATGCCGAGCAGCATGAAGACGGAGAAGAAGAGCAGACGGAAGCTGTTCTCGTCCTTCAGGTGGACATCGTAGGGGACCTTGGCGAAGAAGACCTTCATCGTCTCCATGAAACCGTCCACGTCGCCCGCCGTTACCGCGTCGGCGAGGCGATACACGGAGTCCTTGACCTGGGCGGACTGCATTCCGCTGCAATAGCCTGCCAGATAGGTCTCAAAAGAGCCCTTGACCTCCAGGTTCGGAAATCGCAGCCAGTAGGCGGTGTCGCCGTATCGCTTCACCGCTCTGTCGATGGTGAGGTATCCCGTCTGGAGAAGGAAAGTCAAGGGAGGGATGCGGTCAATCTCGAATGCATCGAATGCGAAGTTGGAGACGGGGGCTTCCAGCACTTTCTCCAGATTGAATCGCTGCTTCTTCATCAGTTCGAGGAGGAAGGTGGGCGTACCCGTCGAGAACCAGTAGTTGTTGAACTTGCCACCTGACTTGAGGAACTGCGCCAGCGAAACGGGATTGTAAACGGTCTTGGAGCTTTCTTCAAAGCGGTAGCCGTTGTACCATTTCCTGATTTCCCGCATGAACTCTTCCGGGTCCTGATTGCCTGTCAGCGCGGCGATGCGGTCGCCGAAGTTTGCCTCAAGCTCCTCCTGGGTGTATCCGAGCATCGTGGCGAAACGGGCATCCATCGTGATGTCCGTCAGGTTGTTCAGTTCCGAGAAAAGGGACACATGGCAGAATTTGCTGACGCCAGTGATGAACGCCAGACGAAGCATCGCGTTCTTCTCCTTGATCACGGAATAGAAGACCTTCAAGGCAGCCAGGAAATCCTGGCAATTGGACTTGGTGATATTGTTCAGGATGGGCTTGTCGTACTCGTCAAGGAGTATGACGACGTCGCCCTTTTCGTCGTGGAGTGTCTGAATAAGCTCATGGAACATCGTGTCAGATGAGTTCATCGGCAAGGATACATTGTTGCATTTTGCCTGCTCAAGGAGAATCTGCTTGAAACTATTCTCCATTTTCTCCAGCGTGCTAAAATCCCGCCCGTTCATGTCGAGCTGGATGACGGGATGCGTCTTCCAGTCGTAGGGTTTGTCGTAGAGGGCTAGCCCCTTGAAGAGTTCCTTCTTGCCCTCGAAGACGGCTTTCAGCGTGGAGACGGTCAGCGACTTGCCGAAACGGCGCGGACGCGACAGGAAATAGGATTCTCCTTCAGGCCTGACAAGCTGCCAGATGTACTCCGTCTTGTCCACATACTGGTAGCCGCCCTTGATGAGTTTTTCAAATGTGTAAATACTGCTGGTTATGTCTTTCATGCGAAACCTTGACGAAATGCGAGGATGAACACCGTCAATCCCCCGACTGAACTGTTCCCCCAAAATCGATATAAGGTAATACTTCAAATGGCCTTTGCAACGTCATCTGCACAAAAAATGCCTCAAACCGCTCCTGGAACACCTGGTTCTGTGGCTGCTCTGTCAATCAAGGGCAGTGGTTCTGAACAGTCTCCATTGAAGGGTATCTAGGTGTCTAGAGTCCTAGGTGTCTAGGGTTCTAGGGAGCCTCGACGAGGATGGCGTCCAAATAATCCAGCATGACCAGTCGGCCACGGTGGGCGGCGAGGATGACGTGGGGGACGGGGCTGATGGGGACCAGCCGTTTCTCGGTATCGTCAATCTCCAGGCCGGGGAACTCGCTGACGGAGCCGTCGCTCTGCTCCCAGTCCCCATAGAAATACACCGGTCCCAGGGCAATCCTGAGGTCATGCGGCAGCAACTCCGCTGCACGGCGTACCTGCTCCGAGGTGGCAAGCACAGGTTGCCTCGCTCCCATGAACCGCGCAAACGGCCTGGCCACATCGGAGGCCAGGCCAGCGCGGAGGACAAGCAGCCGCCGTCCATCCAGCTCAATGGTCGCCAGCGTTCCATTCCTGAGCCAGGCGTCCAGCCGTGACTCGAATGCGGCCTGATTCTCCCATCGCAGGAGAGTGGAGGGCAGACCGGTGTTCTTACCCACAGGACAGAAGGCACTGGCGCTTGCCCCCAGGCAATCCAGGTTTTCTCCCTGCGATTTGACGGGAATACTGACAGAAGCCTTGTCAGAGAGGCGTCGCCACGCGCCGTCCACCCGCTGAATGCCCAACGGACAGGGGAAACTGGGAATCAGAGAGGCCTGGCGCATCCAATTGCCCAGTTCCGCACGGTTGACCGTTTCAGGGAGCGCGGCCCCGACATCAGCGGCCAGCGTGGACGAACGGCTCCAGTTCGTGCGGGCGTGACAGATGCTCCATCCAGCATAGACCGCCGACTGAATCGTGACCTCCCGAATATCGGGACCGCGGTACCAGGACTTGGTGAAATAGTCCTCCGCCGTCGGCGCAAGCACAGGGCGAAAGCCACCGCTGCCGTTGACGTAGCATTGACTCCGCAGGTAGGCATGACGGGCGACGACACTGGAACGCTTGTCCCTGTAGCTGGCTCCTCTGGCAACCACGGAGCAAGGCTGCTCCGGCGGCAATTCGGGGTAGGGTTCGACCAGCTCGGAGAGATTGTCGTCCATTCCCTGCAACTGCAATCCAAGGACACTGTGCGGCGTATCCCCGGGCGGGCGGTTCTCCTGGTCGGACGGGAGGTCGCGGGCGGGTGGGGGCCGTCCCTCCCATCCGCCAAAAGCCGCGAACTCCCACTCCTCCTCTGTCGGCGGGCGGAAGGCATATCCCTGGGGCAGCACACTGCGCCCTCTGGCATATTTGGTCATGTTGCGGCAGAACGAGAGAACCTCGTTCCAGCAGAGATACTCCGCCGCCTGCCTAGGGGAGACCCGCCGTGCCGTCAGCCAGGAGATGAGCTGGAACTGTTCTGCGGAGAGTTCCGACTCGCAAATCCAGTACGGATATGGGATTCGGCGAACATTCTTGGTGGTGGGGGAGACAAACGAGCCTGGCGCGACAAAGGTGAAACGGAAGGAGGACTGGCTGCTGAAAACCACCGCCGAACCGAGTTCCACGCCATTGGAACCGGCGAGTCGCGCCGCGTCCCGTACCAACTGCTCCCGCAGATTTTCTCGTGCCGTCGCCGGCAGGAAATAGTTTCCCAGCGGGGAGGACAGGTAGCCCCAGCCTGAAGCGCACGCCGAAAAGTCGGCGGTGGAGCCTGGCGCAGGGAGATGGCGCAATGCGCAGGCCTGCACCCCTTCCCGAATGGCGGCCAACTGTGCGGCTGGCTGGTCTGGCTTGCCCGCTGCCAGAAGGGGCTCCCATTGGCTGACGGGGAGGGCCACGGGCTGTTCACCCAGTCCATTCAATTGCAGATTGAGCTGGGGCAGGCGGTCTTGCAGCCAGTTCAGTTCCTGTCGCAATGCGTCCGTACGGGCAGACAGCGCCTGCCGACGCAAGGCGGCACGGCGATGCATCCACCAGCCGCCTGCGGCAAACGCCGCCCCCAGCAAAAGCACGATGAGCAGGCCGACGGCCAGACGACGGCGCAGGGCGGGACGCACAAACAGCGCGTCGCGAAAACGGAGAAGCGGGCCGTGCGGCTGTATGGTGCGGGGCATCACCTTACGGCATGCCGCGCAGTTCTGGAGACGCGCCTGGGGAGACTCGGCGCAAAAACGAACAATGGGGCGGCATATCTGGTAGAGCTCCTCCACTGGCAAATCCTCTGGCAGCTTCGGGAAGCGTTCAGGCGGCCTGCCAGTGACAGTATGGTAGATCAGTATCCCCAGCGCATAGATGTCGGAGGTCGGGGAGGCCTTGGCGTGCCCTCGGTAGATTTCGGGGGCTATGTAGCCTGGCGTGCCAGCCACGGAGAGGGTCTGGTCGAAGGTTCGGGTCAGGCCAGGGTCGGCCAGTTTCGGCGAACCGTTGACGAACAGCACGTTCTCCGGCTTGATGTCACGGTGCACAAAGCCAGCGCGGTGCATCGCCTCCAGGCCATCCAGTAGGGCGTGGCAGATGTCCAGGCACTCCGACGCAGGGAGACGACCATATTTCCGAAGCCGATGCGCCAGAGTGTCCGGTTCGTAGCCGATGGCGGCTGAATTGTCGGCGGCCTCCATGACATAGAATGGCAGCCCCTGCTCCAGGCCGCAATGCAGGATGGGCATCAACCCAGGCACGCCCGTGCCGATGCGGATGAAATTGCGCAGTCCCTGGAGCTCGTACTCCCCCGCTTCGGGGGTGAGAAGCAACTTGACGGCCACGCGGCGTCCGAGACAGTCCTCCGCCAGATAGACCCGTCCAAATGCGCCGTGACCACATTCGGTGATGATTCGGCAGCCTGCGATGATGTCGCCTGGCCCTGGCATTGGTCAGTCGCCCAATTCGTCAATAAGGCGCTTCAGCTCTTTCTGAATACGCTTGACCGTGCGTGTCTTGGCCTGATAGACCTGGGCCTCGGTCATGCCAAGCTGTTCCGCCACTTCAGCAACGGGAAGTCCACGTTCGCCGTACATCTGGTATGCCATATAGGTGGCAAGGTCGCAGTTCTTCTGGACCTCCTCCTGCGCCCTTTGCAGAAGGCAGGCACGCCACTCCTGTTCAAATTCCGCGTCGGTATTCTCGTCGGGAATGCTCTCTGTCAAGGGCACGAAATTCTCGCCCTGTTTACGAGCCCGCAACAAGTCGATGGCGCAGTTGGTGATGAGAGTACGCAGATAGTCGCGGAAGCGTCCCTTTTCCGGGGTGTACCGCCCAGTCGCATCGGAACGCAGGATGGCCAGGCGCACATTCTGCTTCAGTTCATCGATTTCCTGGGGAGACAATCCCAAATCCCTGGCACGAAGCGTGACCAGCGGCTGATAGAAACGGTCGAACTCCTGCCAGGCATCCTCACGATTCTCGTGTACTCCCTGAAGCAGTTCTTTACGGGTTGTAAAAGCCATGAACGATGCGCAGCCCCTTCATTTCCCGAATCTGCCAGCGAGCTTTTCGTTGGCGGCCTTGCGGGCGGCCTCTTCCTCGGCGGAAGGCGAGGGAGGCGGAGCGACGGGTTCCTTCTCGGGCTCCGGCTTTCCTGCAAGGTTCTTGAGGCGCTCTTCGTCCACCGCT
>JAFRLP010000437.1 GCA_017431185.1 Victivallales bacterium
ACGGCGAGCCGCATTGTCCTGTTCATACCAATAAGCAGACCATGATATTGCCGCCACAACAATCAGAATGACAGCAAGAACCACGGCGACAAGGCATCCCCAGAAGATCTTATGTTTTCCACTGTGAGTAACGCCAGTCATGTTTTCCTCCTGTCGTACCAAACACCTCGCATACCTGACGCCAGTCAATTTCCGCAAAATTGTCTCTCAGTGGTTCTTCTCTTTACGCCATGCTATATCTTATGTGAGTATGAGAGCCTGGTTCTGGCTATGGGGATGCTCGGGGTCGGAGAGGCGCACCAGCCGCTCGGCAATCAGTTTCTTGACCACAGCACTCAAGGTATTCGTGGCCTTGGCATATCCAAGCCGCCTTGCAAGTTCCCGCATGGACATCGGACCGTTCACCTCCAATTGGTGGACGACCATCGCACGAATCTCGACGGAAGAACGCCTTCTGGTACGAGTGGGCTTGATTGCCTGCTTGACTTCCTTGGTTTCATTCCTGAATGCAGGATGCACTGGAAGAATGACCGAGAAGTAGGTGCGTTCGCTGTCCGTCTCGAACCTCGGAGGTTCGGAGCCATTGCTTCGCATAGCTTCCACGATGGCGGGAATGCCCGTGTTTCTCCCTTCCGCCAATTGGAGTTCCTTCAGGAAGTTGCCGATGCGACGGTTGCGATAGCGTTTGGAGACCAAATGGAAACGCTTCAAGTCCTTCTCCGTAATGGAGCGGTCAGGTCCTGGAATACTTAGAATCTCCATGCATTCCGGCGTGAGCGTGACGGTGATTGGTTCCGCGATATCATACGCCTTGTGATAGACGGCATTCGCCAGTGCCTCCTCAATCGCCTTGTAGGGGATGTTCCATGTGTGGAGGGCCTCCGCCTGGCCGTCGATCTTGGTGATCTTCAGTTTCAGCATATAGTTTCGGATGTAGCGCAGGGCGTCGCGCAGCTGCTTGTCCAGTGGTCCCGTGAAATACTGTTCCTGAAGATGCTCTCCTGTCGGCTCCGGCTTGTCAACCACCTCTATCCGTGCTTCTCGGAAAAAGCGTTCGGGATTTTCGTTGAAGAACATCAGTCCGACATTCACAGGCTTGCAGTACTCCGTCATGCCATCGACAATCCTCAAGTCCTCGCCCAGTTCCTTGATTGGCCTGTCAAGACACGTCCTGTACAAGTCGCTTCCCACGGTGTGGAGGAACTCGGCAATCAGGCTGCTCTTGAGGTCGGACAATTCCGCACGGCGGTTTATCTGGTCGTCAAATGGCGTCTTGCCCGCCAGCAGCATCAGTTCCCGCTCCTCATTGGCGTTGGCGCGGATGGTGCTGGACATCTTGCGAATGTAATACGCCTTCTCAAAGTGTCTGGACTTTTCTGACGGAAACGCTATCGGACACTTGTATGGACGGACATCGCCTCCGTATGCCCAGATCACCATAAGCGTCTTTCCCTCAAACGTTGTTGTCTCGACAATGGGAAGATATCTGGGTTCCAGCAGATTGCATTTCCGAAGCAGATCTTTCTGTATTCTGTCCACTGAGGATTTCTCAAGCCCTTTCACTGGAAATACGGGCATGCCGTCCTTTTCCTCGACGCCAAGGACGATGTATCCCCCGCCGCAATTGTCAATGTCGTTGGCAAATGCGCAGATGGAATGCAGAACCGGCTCTGGATTCCAATCCGCCTTATATTCGATGCGCGTGCTCTCCACTATCCGCTGATAGAGCAAGTCCGAAATATTCACTGGCAATGACATGGTGTCTCCTTGACTGTCTCCTTGACTGTCTCCTTCGTGAGATGATGCGTAACTTGAATTAAGGTAGAAAAACTGTATGCTTACCTCATTCTTTTGCAGTCAATTCTCTTTGTGACTGTCTCCTTACTGTCCCTTAATATATAGTGTCAGTGAGCCTTTGCCAATCGTCATAGACGATTTCTCGAAACGATATTTCGTCCGCCGGAGTCCTTACCTTGGGACGATGCAAGGAATTCTTATCACTTCTTTCGGTTGTTTTTATCGTCTGGGAAACGGGGAGCACATCCAATGGTCCTTTTTTGGCCCGATGAGCCGATTTGTAAAAGATCGCTTTTCGCATCTCATATCTCGTATTTGAGATTTGGATTCTTCTCCGCCCGCACCTCAAGACCGCCCTCTGTTCTTCTGCGGAGAGGATTTTGATATGTTTTCTCTTGATATCCATGCAACGCTATTCAAGAAAAAGTGGAGAATGTCGGGATTTGAGGTGGAGAAAGGCGAGTTAGGGGAAAAGTCGGCGGTCTTTTCAAACGGAGAAAAACGGCGGGAAAGCGGCCGGAGAAGCGTCCGAAACGGCCTTTTCTTCCTTCTCCGCAGAGAAGTTCCCACAAACGGAGAATCCGCACAAGTGCCGTAGTTTGAGTAGGTTGGCAGAAACAAAACAGCCCGCCAATGAGTAAGCCATTGGCGGGCTATGGGAAAAGCGATGGTCGGACAAGCAAGGGTGGTTCAGAACCATTCTCAGGCGTTCTCCAATCGCTAACCCGCGACCTTTTCGAAAGCCAGCCTTTTGGAGGACGGAAAACCGTTGTTTTCCGCCTCGAAAAACAGGCTGAAAAGGTCGTTTGGTTCTTGATTGGCGTGAATGGAGCATCCGCGCGGAGAATGGACGACGAGTGAGGAACAGAACGATAATTGGTGGTGGTTCTGTTGGCAACCGTGTGGCAAGGAATTGACGGGGTGTGGGAATCAATTAACGGAACAGCCTATGACCGATGAGCTTCCTGTCGTTTCCAATCGGAAGATTATTTGTGCCAGATGCCAGATGAGTCGATTAAATAACACATTCCCTGACCCGTTCGTGGTTTTACCCCCTGGGGATCCTGATGGCCAAATCTTACATCCTGTCTTGGAAAACGATCATACCGCTCATCAAGAGCCTGGCAAAGGGAATGATAATCATTATAGGCGACCAGAGAGCCTGGCTTGTCAACAAAGATTCGAAGTTGGTAACTGTCTCCGTCGCGCACAAGGAATACGGCGATGTCCCCGCGGAAATTATAAGGTAGGTCAAAATCATAGGCGTCAAACTTCATTATGTTTTCCCCGTTGGACGATATGTCTATCACCACGCGGTTCAATGGGCTCCAGGAGATGACATTGCGTCGCCAAAGCAGTTTTCCCTTCGCCCCTTGATAAACATCCCGTTCATTCCGTTGCTTATCGGGACACTTTCCATTACCGGATGTAATAGGCATTAAATCTCCTCTGCTAATCCCAATAGAAATACGACATGTTATTTCATATTCCTCTGGAATGTCACGCTCCAAAAAGATGATATTGCTTATGCAGTGTTCGTCTTCCCGCTGAAGAGAATAGATGAAATTTTCAGCATCACAGATTTTCACGTCATAAAATCACCCTAATATCATAGGTCGTTATTCTGTTTCCCTTGCTCAAAGCAAGTGTTCCAAGAGCATTAATTAGGGTTTATTTCAAGAATGTCATTGTTGTCAACAGCTTGCCTTGGATG
>JAFRLP010000438.1 GCA_017431185.1 Victivallales bacterium
AGTACTTAATTGATTTAATTCGTTTACATAGAAGCATGCTTGATTGAACCAAAAAGCTCTTCAAAATGTGTATTCAGATTAATTCAATTAAGTACTAGGCGAAATCCTTTTGCGGGACGGAGACAGAGCGGTGCCCTTGCGTCGTTTCCTTTGCGGAGGAAAGCAGGACTTTGAGATTACATTTGACCTTTTCCATAGTCGCAATCGTGAGATCATTCCGGTGGTGACTGATCAGGCCGGGCGGCGGGCCATTGGCTTTGATGGCTGGACAAACGTCCAGGAGAATGGTTACGAGCGTTGCACCGATAATCAGAACACCTTTCATGGCGGCAAGTGGTTTGGTTCACCCAAAGGCCGTCACAATATGCGGGCGCTGGAGGATTATATGGTGTCCCGCAATTTCATCTACCACGGCACACCCATCTTTCCCGGTTTGGGTGAGGAGGGGCGGTCTCCGCGCATTGAGTATCGCAAGGTACTCTCCTCGCGTTATCTGCTGATTATTGACTGTTTGATGGACAGCCATTTTGTGGGCAAAACTTCAATGAACCATGACAGCAACGGTGAAGTCTTGGAGATAGTGCCAAATCAGCATTACCGTGGCAAGGTGAGGTACAACCTATTCACACCGCGTCAGAACGACACGTTCTTCTGTTGGATTGAGGGCAATCTTGAGGTGCTTGCCCCATTTACGGACAGACCTAAAGTCGTCACTCTCTATGACCGCAAGGACTCCCGGTTCTTCACCGTCGGGACAGCGGACGGTCAGGAGCAGACCTGGCAGGTTGCCGACGCGCCGAAGAAACTTGCGGGACCTGTGGAAAAATATGGTTTTGCCGCCTTGCATCCCCACTCTTTTTTAGGTCCTGTCGGGTTCATTCCCCTGCTTGACAACCTCTCCTATGATTTTTCTTTCCGAACTTCCCGTCGGTATCCTGTGCTGGCTGGCATGGTGGGACTTCAGCCTACCGTTTACAAGGCTGGTGATACGATTCATTATCACTATGTGGCGGCAACTGGCGCATTCCAATCGGAGCCAGGCACGGCATTCATCACTAGCGCGCGCCAACTGGGGATAGGGTGCCGTCCCGGCTATACTGTCGATGTGCGGAACGGTACGGCGAAGACCCGTGACGGCATTCTCCAGGCGACGGCGGAGCAAGGTGTTTTCCGTGCCATGGTCAGTCGTTGCAATTTGCCGCTTGACCTGCCTGTCCGTCTCTCCGGATTAAATCCCAATTGGGATGCCGGCATTGTTTACTGCGGACGAAACACGCTTCAGATTCCGTGTTATGAACGGGATGAGTTTTTGCAGCGAAGCATTACTTTCAAACCGCGCACAGCAATCGATGAATTGCAGCATATTCCTGTTCAGGACGATGGATGCGGCTATCTCCAGATTGATCTTGCGGAGAATCGGGAGGTGTTCATTGGCAACTTTTTCCAATGCGATTGTCCAAAACTGTTTTTGACCTGCGTCGATACCCGTCCAGGCAAACGTTGTTTTGAAGTTCATAACCCAACGGACGCGGGCGTTACGGCCACCGTGCGCAATGCCGTCGGCTTTTCTCTGCTGGGTGACTTCACCAAAAAGGTGACCGTTGCGGCAGGCAGTTCCATAGTAGTGGATTTGCCGTGACACCGCCGCCTTTCTCTCGAACATTCCATCTGTTTTGACCTTGATGAATAAAACCGGTTCTGCGCAAATGATGAAAACCCGAATGCTTTTTCTGTTGTCCCTTGTGGTGAGTGCTACACTGATGTCGGCTCCGCCGAGTTACCTGATGCTGTTGCAGCGAGACCAGATGTCGTCGCGAACGGAGGCTGGCATTTCGCCCTCCCGTCAACTGCGCCGTGAGCTGGACAAGCTGGGCTTTGTCCAGGACTGCCGCCCCTTCACGGCAAAGGTCACGCTGGATACCTTGAAGCACTACAATGTAGTCATCATTGGCGTTGACCAGAGCGATTTCAAGTTGCGTCTGCCTGACGAGGACGCCGACCGCCTGGGCAGGATTCTGGCCGAATATGTCCGTCTGGGCGGCGGGGTTTTCTTCACCCGCAACGGCGGATACCAGTTTGGGCAGGACATAGTGGCTCTCAACCGTATCCTCAAGCCCTTTGGGGCCTTTGTCTATGACGAGCAGATGACCGACCGCACCAAGACCTTCCAGGGTCCGGTGGTGCGTTCCTATTGGACGGGCAACATCGAGCACGGTCATCCTGTGACCGAAGGCGTGCGCGGACTCTACTACCCTGAACCGCACAGCCCCTATCCAATCTACACGGATTTCGCCTCTCCCGTCAAAGTGGATGAGAACTGGCGCATTCTGGCGCGCGGGAGTGAGACCGCCAGCACATTCCATCGTGACAAGGTCAGCAAGAAGCGTCCTGAGGAGCCTGGCACCTTCCAGAGCGCTCCGCCGTTCCTGGCCGTCCGCGAGTTCGGCAAAGGGCGGGTCGTGCTGTTCCCTGTAGAGGCCCCGCTCTATTGGGAGGAGACACATCACCCCTTCTGGAGTGACGGAAAACTGATGGAGGGAGAGGGGACTGGCAAGCCTGCGGACGGCCTGCGTCTGGTCGTGAATATCATGGGTTGGCTGCTGGATGGCTCGCGGGGAATCATGGGCGGCTTTGACTCGCCGAGGAAACTGGTGGCGCAAAAGCCTGTCGAATTGGGCACTGTCTCCATCGACTGGGACAAGGCGCGTCCCGCGGAGAGGCTTTTCGAGCGGACCTACACAGGTCTGGTCGGGGCGCACAGCAGCCTGAGCGGCGGACAGGGCACGCCTGCGGAGTTCATCGCCGCCGCCAAGGCGGCAGGCTACCAGTTCCTGGTCTTTGCGGAAGAGCTGGCTTCCCTCACCCCCGAGAAGGTCGCCGACTTGAAGAAAGCGTGCGAACAGGCCAAGGAGCCTGGTTTCCGTGCCTATCCCGGCATACGCTATCTTGATGAGACGGGCGGGGACTGGCTGGTCTTTGGAGACAAAATCGACTATCCTCCCGAGGCCTGGTTCAGCAAACAGCATCCAGGACGGCTGGCCAGCAACAACGCCGTCTCCCGAGGCTGGAACTGGACTCCTGTCGTGCTGCTCAACGGGCATCGCAGTCCGCAGCCCCCCTGGAGCAAAGCCAACTACAAGCACATCGCCCTGTTCACGTATGAAAACGGCAAACTGGTGGA
>JAFRLP010000439.1 GCA_017431185.1 Victivallales bacterium
GGTCTTCTGGTCGCAGTAGGTGATTTCGACGGGGAAGAGCCGCCCTTCCGCGCTGACCAGCGGGCAGTCACCCAGATAGGCCTGAATGGGCGCGGCGTCAATCGTGGCAGACATCACTATGATTTTCAGGTCCGGACGCAGGGCAGTCTGCGTATGACGGGCCATTGCCAGCCCCAAATCCGTGTGCAGACTGCGCTCGTGGAATTCATCAAAGACCACGGCGGAAATTCCAGGCAGGGATGGTTCGCCCACCAGCATCCGCGACAGGATGCCCTCCGTGATGAACAGAATGCGGGTCTCTCGGGAGACCGCCTGCTCGTAGCGGGTCTGGAAACCCACCAGCCCCCCCAGGCGGGTTCCGCACTCCTCGGCCACGCGCTCGGCCAGCATCCGCGCAGCCAGACGGCGTGGCTGCAAGACCAGAATCCGCCCCGCAAGCCCCGCCTCCAGCAGAAACCGGGGCACGCGGGTCGATTTGCCCGAGCCGGTCGGGGCGGTCACCACCACACTGCCGCCAGCCAGAGAAGCCAGAATGTCCGCCTTTGCCGAGTCTATGGGAAGAGTGATGTTTGTCTGCACTGTTGCCTTTCTTTTTTAACGACTCCCTTGCTGATTCCTGTCCCTGGAAGCACACACATACTTTAGCACCATTTTCAGAAATTTCTCCATGCCATCGATGATTTTCGGAGGAATCTCCGACGGAAAGAGCAAGGGGTATGCCTGCTGCGTCACAAAAGGGAGCAGTTCAGGGAAGGGAGTTGGCTTCAGCAGCCCTGTGAACTGCCGAGGCACACACCAGGATTCCTCCCCCCAGTAGATTACCACCGTGACCATCTGGTTGAACTGAAACTCCTATGAAACACCCCGTGTTTCATGCGTTGTGTTGGCGACGGCGGGGACGCCGTCGGTGCATCCACCGAACAGTTACGGCCAGGGGTCAGTTTCTCTGGTTACAAATGTGCAATCACCTTTTCCAGGAGTAAACTTGTATCGCCGGGGCAGAGAGTGCTTGAAATTCATCCGTTCCTCTATCGAGGTGCACATGCCCATATCGGAGATTCCTGCATCCTCATGCGCTTTCCGGAAGGCCAGCAAAGCCGCGCGCCTCGTTTTCCAGGCCTGCAGATTTTCGGGCGTTTTGTCCAGCACCGATTTCAGCCGTGCCTCCGTGGAAATCCAGGCAAGCCGGGCGTGCTCCAGTCCGAGACGGAAAAATTCGACAGCCTCCTTTTCCTCCGGTGCAACGGCTTCCTTATCCGCCCGGTCAAGCAGTTTTGCCGCCTCGGCGAAATGTTCCGGCTTGAAGATTTTGACGCACATGTCGCCATTGTTCCACACACGGAAAGTGTTTTGCAGCTCTTTTTCCCATTTCTGCACATCTGCTACCGTGACCGCATCGCAAATCTTCCGCCAGTGGTCGAAATACACTCTCAAAGCGGGGCCGACATGGCCGAAACTGTCGAAATACTCATCGCAAATCTGCTCCACGGTCAGGTCGGAACGGTAGGTGAGCCTGGCCAACATGTACCACAGGAGTCCCCGGTTGGCGAATTCGCCCGTCAGGGAATCGAAATGAACCCGCCGGGTCCGGGGATTCTGGAGGACACGGCGGTATTCCTCTCCAAGCCGTCTGGCGTACTGCAACGGATAGACATGCCCATACCATGTGGAATTGGGACGGAATTCCATCGTGCAGCCGGTATTCATCCAGCCGTCCCATTCCGCCCGCGTGGCCGCCATCTTTTCATCGGTCAGGGGGAAGAAGGGCGTTCCCACATAACTCACCAGAATGTTGGGATTGAGCCTGACGTGCCGCGGAGCCGGAACCGTGTTCTGATAAGCGTATCCCATGACCGTGATTTTCGGATTGATTTTTTTCAGTTCCTGCTGGACTGTGAGCCAGAATCTGGCGTAACGGTCTGAAAGGGCGGTGTTCTTGAAGCGGTAGGGTCCCCCTTCGTCCGTCCCGAAACCGAAAGAACGGCATGTTGCGTCAGGGACAAGTTTCTTTTCCCAGTACGGCGCCCCTTTTGCGTCGAATTCCGGCATATCCCAGGTCCTGCATTCCTCGCAGGTACACATTCCCGGCGAATCGTTTTCACAGATGGAAATGAAGTCCCCTGCCTTGAATTTATCCAGCGGCCCGTATCCCCGCTGGAATTCGGAAACGATTTTTTCCAGCAGTTTCGGACTGGAAACGCACATGGTGACGTACCGGTCTGCGGTGTTGCTGCCTTCCAGAGGGCGTCTGGTCCCGTCGTGAAGCCTGGCAAAATACTCCGGATGCTCTTTGCCGAAACGTTTCCACCAGTTGCGAAAGGCGTGTCCCGAGTGGAACCAGTGGCAGTCCACCATCCGATGACGAAGCTGCCACAGACGGCTGTCATAGACAAAACGCAGCCCGACTTCCGGGTTGTTCCACTGCCTTGCGGACTCAGGATGCGATTGGCCGAAATTGGCCTTGTCCAGATTCGGTTTTCCCTGGCGGTCAAACGCCTGAAATTGAATGTTCTTCGATTTCGGGGCATAAATCCCTTTGTCAGAGGGGCGTATCCAACGGACACCCATTTCGCGGTCGAGAAAGTCATAGACAGCCATAAGCGAACCTGCGCCCGACACATACCAGGCGCTGTAGCGCTCTCTCTTTTCCGGCTTCGCCAGATTCCTCGGGGTGGTTTCCATATCGTTCCCGTGGAGATACAGATCATTGTTTTCCGCTTTGACACGCCAGGCATGACGCGTCTTTTCCTCCGGCTGCGCGCCGTATCCCAGATGGACACGGTTGGGCAGTTTCCGGGGAGCGTCCTGTTCCGTGATGGCCAGTTTCACTCCGGAAACCAGGAAAAGGTGTTTCTGCAGTTCCGACGCGGCAAATTCCACCGACGACACGGGGTTGGCGGGAATGGCGATTTCCGCCATCGGCTTGCCGTCCTTGACCAGTTCAACTCCTGTCGCATTCAGTGCGCAGAGAAGCCCGATAGCCGATACAGATGAAAACTTCATGACGCCTCCTTTGTCAATTCTTCTTTCTGCCATCCGCTGTCCACGGATTGCCGTCGTTGCCGTATCCCGCGCAGACTTCTCCCTGGGAATACGCCTTGATCGTCCAGGTCAGGCCTTTGACGGAGGCCCTGGCAGTCTTCACATGGCCATCCACGTAACCGATATTGGATGCAGTCCCTCCCTGATGCCAGGGATAAACATAATTCGTGCTGGAGGAGTCGGTATAGTCCGGATAGCACCACATGCTTCTCAGGTCGGGTTTGGTCACAATATTCATGCTTTCCCCCATCTGAATGGTAGCGCTGGGATTTTTCACGTGCCCGCGTTTTTTGATGGCATTTTTCGGGCTGTACCCCTCCCAGGTGAGCAGTACATTGAGACCATAGTCAACATTTTGCCAGGGGTAATTCAGAAAATTGTTCATGTGCGTCGAGGCTGCCGCGATGATGGGACGCCCCTGAGTCTGGGGACAGTAGAATACCCTTGGGTCAACCTTGGCCAGAAACAACACCGCCGGCCAGCGTTGGCTTGCATTGCGGGCGAGGTTATAGCCGTCATATTCATCGGCATACATTGCGAGCGCCATACCGAATTGCCTCTGATTGTTCATGCAACTGGTTATTCTGGCCTTCTTCCGGGCCTTGCCCAACGCCGGCAGCAGCATCGACGCAAGTATGGCGATGATGGCGATGACAACCAGCAACTCAACCAGCGTAAAATGGAAAGCCCTCCTATGTTTCAGGCATGAGATACGAGCAATGGGAGAAGAGGGGATGGTTTTCATTTTTGACATTTCGTTTTCCAGAGATGTTCAAATCTTTTATTTTCTGTCCGGATTGGAATCCACCTGCTCGAAAATCTTTTTGTCGGCAAGCGAAACGTTGCCTTCGACCATGCCATTGTCCAGGTCGTTGATTTGCGTGCGAGCGGCGAGGTCGTGGAACATGCGTTTGAGGTCGATGACGCCGCCGATCATGAACCAGACCATGGAAATCAGGGCCTTCACGCAGGCGACGACCACGGAGAGGATGAAAAGCCGCCAGCCCCAGCCCTCGATTGACCAGGGAGAAAAAAGGTTCCAGACAATGGTTCCGACGAAAAAGAGCAGGAATGAGATTCCGAAACTCCAGATGAACGTGGCA
>JAFRLP010000440.1 GCA_017431185.1 Victivallales bacterium
ATTTTTTTCATGTTCAGAAGAACAAATGCCATGACCGCTGCTAGAAATAGAAGAAAAAAACAAAAATAACCTTGTTGAGGCATTTTTGTGCAAATGATGTGCAACCATCTGGGCTGAGCATTGCTTTCTTCATCTTCATCAATGTCGGACAAATTGCTTTCTTCATCTTCATCAATGCCGGTCAATTTTATATATATACCTTTTCCATCTGGGATATAATATGCCTTTCTAAGTCTGCCTAAAAAAGGTTTGGGTCTACAAAAGTATATCGCCTCTCCTGGAATTCCTGGCCAAGAGAAAGAATGAATGTGAGCGATTGCATCTCTGGCTGTTTCATTGTGATGTGCTTGAAAAAAAGCATATCCTCCGCCATTTAGCAACATCTGTTCTTCATGATCACAATGAATCATTAATTCCAAATTCATTGGACTTGGATCAATGACGCAAATCATTTGGGCGATTAGCCAAATAATAAGCAACATAAAAAAAGGAAATTTTATTTTCATTGTTTCGGATAGTCGCTAAAAGAGTCTGCGCCTGGCGGGGACTTCGCGGGGGCATGTCTCCCACGGGCCGGCGGAGTTCGGGTGATGCTGCCGGAACAGTATAGTCCCCAGAGAGTCTGCGATGGAGATCGATGTCCAGCGTGCCGTCGTGTTTCAGTGCGTCCAACCTGCACAGCCGCGGTGACCGCGCCAGAAGAGTTGTCCAGGACCAGAGAGGTGAGAGGGTAGAGGTGAGTCCTGCCTTTCGAAGTAGGTGGTGGAGACCCCGCCGATGGTCGTGGTCACGGCGACTTTCGTATCCGCTTTCCTGGTAAAAATAGTGTTCATAATGTGCAATTTTTCAATCACTTCTCAAGTTCATATACCCGAATGAAGTTCTTGAAGTTGGAGGACGATAAGCGTGCCGAACGGAGATAGCCGAGAACCAGTTTTTTGCCATCCTTGGAAATCGCGCATCTTTCGGAGAAATAACCTCAAATTCAAGGCTTTTCTTTGCAAATGTTTTATTTCCACCCAAACAGTAGAAACAATAGCACAATATTGCAAATAAAGCGATGAACAAAATGCAAAGACTTTTCTTCATGTTTTGTTAATGTGCGTCCTCGCGTGGTTTCATTCGAGATGTAATGTCGTGGACAGCTTTACTATAGCGCAATTTTGCGGGAATGGTGTCTGCCCCATAAAAAACAGGGCGTGATCGTGATGATGGTCGGAGAGAAGATGAAAGTGTATTGGTTCAAGTAGTTTGCAGAATAATTTCATTGGTTGGTACTTGAACCCTTCTGTGCATCCATGCGGTTGCCGATGCCGTGGTAGCCGTAGAGCCACTTCGTGCCGTCGGGCAGGCTCGCCTGGGCGAGGTGGTCGGCAACATCGTAGATGTTAAAAATAGTGTTCATAATGCGTAAATTTTGGGAATGATACAGTTGACTTGCCTACTCGGATAAATGGGACGATTGAGACCCGTAGGACGAATGGGACGATGGTTTTCGATTATCTTGTCCCACATGTCCCACAAATCTTTCGGGAATCAGGTAGGTTAAAGATATAAATCCCATTCGCCCTCGTTTAATATGCCCTGGTGTTGATATTTTCGACGTAGTTGACCAGGGCACGGTTGACCACGCGGTTCCCGCCAGGGGTGGGATAGTCACCCGTGAAATACCAGTCGCCAGTATGGTTCGGACAACACTCGCGCAGGCTCGCATTGCTCTGGAAGACCACCTGCAATTCTGCCTTTAGGTCTTTGGGACGGAGAAGCCTGCAGATTTCGGTCTCCAGTTCGGCATCAGAGAAGGCCTCGTAGAGTGGCTTGGCGCGGTTTTTCATCTGGTCATCGGGCTTGGCGAGGTCCTCCCGTGCCAGCTCGACACAGAGTCGGAAGAGCTGGAGCTTGTCATGCTTTTTGAGGAGGGAGACGAGCGCCTCGAAGGCGATCAGATCGCCGAAGGAGGCCATGTCGATGCCGTAGCAGTCGGGATAGCGGATGGGCGGTGCCGAGGAGACCACGACGATTTTCTTTGGCTGGAGGCGGTCGAGGATGGGTAGGATGGCATTGCGCATGGTGTTGCCACGCACGATGGAGTCGTCGATGATTACCAGGTTGTCCTGTCCGGGGCGGATCACGCCGTAGGTGACGTCATAGACATGCGGAAAGAGATCTTTGCGGTGCTTGGCATCGGTGATGAACGTGCGGAATTTGGCGTCCTTGACGGCGATTTGCGCAAAGCGAACCATGTGCCCCATACCGCTCTCGCTAAGGCGAGTGAGCATTCCATGGTAGCTGATCAGCGCAGTGTTCGGGATGTAGCTGAAGACGGTATTGCGGTAGTCCTCGTGAATGGCCTGGAGGACGCGTGGCACCAGTGCTGCGCCGAGCGCGCGGCGTTCCCGCTGGATGTCCGCGTCGTTGCCACGGCTGAAATAGATGCGCTCGAAGACGCAACGGGTGACGGGGGCTTCAGGAAGGCAAGGCGAGAGGCGCGTGTCGCCGTTGACAAGAATTGTCAGGATTTGTCCCGGCGGCAGCTCCGGAACTTCTTGCGCCGTGAGATTGAAGGTCGTCTGGATGGCGACGCGTTCAGAGGCGACGACGGCCACCTCGTCATCGACATGGTAATACATCGGGCGGATGCCATGTGCGTCACGGAATGCGAATGCATCGCCGTTGCCGAAGATGCCGCAGATGGCGAAGCCACCGTCCCATGGCTGGGCGGTTTCAGCGATAAGGGATGCGATTTCGTCGTGGGAGTATCCATCGGGGGAGTGGGCGGTCTGGCCTAAAGAATGAACGAGGTTCATCAGGAGCAGTTCGGAGTCCTGGTTGCTGTGCGGATGGTGTCCCTGCTTGACCAGCTGGTCGAAGAGCTGGTGGGTATTGGTGAGATTGAAGTTACCCGCCAGAAGGATGGTTCGGTTGCGCCATGCGCTGTCATAGACCAGCGGCTGGCAGGCGGCGAGATTGCGTCCGCCGTAGGTCCCGTAGCGCAAATGCCCCAAGTACAATTCGCCGTAGAATGGATGTTCCAATGCATCGGACTGCGCAGTAACCTCGCCGGCAGACTCGATTTCCTCTCCAATATGGCCAAGAAGTTCTGCCAGAGGGAGTTGTCCGGAACAAGACTTCTCCAACTGGTAGAAGGGACGGCCAGGTGGAACTGCCAGACCGAGGCACGCGATTCCTGCGCCGTCCTGCCCGCGGTTGTGTTGTTTTTCCAGCAACAAGGACAGTTTTTCGTAGCCGTAGTAACCCGTGCCGTAGCGTTGGGCATAATATGACAGTGGCTTCCGAAGTCGCAACAGCGACACCCCGCATTCGTGTTGGATGGAGTCTGACATAGTACTATTGAATTTGAGCATAAACTATGCCATTCTAGCCGGACTAGGCAGACTAGCCGGACTAGCAGCCCTAGCCGGACTAGGTAGACTAGCCGGACTAGAATTACTTAGGTATTCTTGAACAATATTGTTGTTTTTTCAGGCGATTTTATTACAAAAATGTACTTTTCCCGGCTCTTTTCCGCACCATCAGAATGGCACGGGAGTTGCTGTATCACAGATTTGGCAAACTACCATGGAGAAAGCGACAATGTCTTCACAAGCATATCTAGCCTTGGCGGACGGGGCGGTATTTCCGGGCATTTCCGTTGGAGCGGCGTGCGACCTTCCAGGCGAGGCGGTCTTCAATACGGGAATGACTGGCTATCAGGAGATTGTCTCGGATCCGTCGTATTTCGGCCAGATCGTGGCGTTGTCCACTGCAGAAGTCGGCAACTATGGATGCAATGACGAGGATATGGAGTCGCGTGGAATCTTCTTGAGCGGTCTGGTGATCCAGAATTTGAATCCGCCGTCTTCGTGGCGGAGCCAGCGGAGTTTGGATGAATTGCTGAAGTCTGCCGGCAAGCCGATTTTGGCAGGAGTGGACACGCGTCGGCTGGTGTTGCATTTGCGCGAGGCAGGCACACAACGGGCTTGGTTGCATGCAGATGGCACGAATTTGTCGATCGAGGAAGCGGTTGCGAAGGCGCGGGACTGGCCGGGTCTGGATGGGCTGGACTGCGCAGGGCGCGTCACTGCCAAGCAGTCTTTCACCTGGTCGGAGTCAGGGGACAAGACGGTAGTGGTTCTGGATTGTGGGGTAAAATACAACATCTTGCGGCAACTGGTCGAAAGCGGCTTCCGGGTCGCCGTTGTGCCCTGCTCCACGAGCGCGGGGGAAATCCTGTCGATGAAACCTGCGGGCGTGCTGCTGTCGAATGGCCCAGGCGACCCGACGGGTGTGACTGGCGTGATCGCATGTGTGCGAGAGTTGTTGGGGAAGGTGCCAATCATGGGCATTTGCCTGGGCCATCAGATACTCGGACTGGCCTGCGGGGCGAAGACAGGGCGGCTGCGGTTCGGACATCATGGCTGCAACCACCCCGTCAAGAATCTTTTGACAGGAAATGTCGAGATCACATCGCAGAACCACAACTTCGCGATACTGCCGGAGTCGTTGCCACCAGAACTTGAGGTCACGCATTTCAATATGAATGACGGGAGCATCGAGGGCCTCCGCCATCGGGTTCTTCCTGCCTTCTCCGTGCAATATCACCCGGAGGCCGCACCTGGACCGTTTGACGCGCGGTACCTCTTTAAGCAGTTCCGAGACATGATCGAGAATTTCTAGTCATTCATGAGCAAGCACATCTTCATCACTGGCGGAGTAGTCTCCGGACTTGGCAAGGGCATCACCGCCGCAAGCCTGGCCTATTTGCTCAAGTCGCATGGCTATACTGTCGCCATGCAGAAATTCGACCCGTATTTGAATGTCGATCCAGGGACGATGTCCCCCTATCAGCACGGCGAAGTCTATGTGACTGACGATGGCACGGAAACCGACCTTGACCTTGGACACTACGAGCGTTTCGCAGGGGTGAAGTGCGACCGCCACAGCAACTACACCAGCGGCAAGATCTACAGTTCGGTCATTGCGCGAGAGCGCGCGGGCGAGTATCTGGGCGCGACGGTCCAGATGATCCCGCATATCACCGACGAAATCAAGGCGGCCATCCGCAGTGCCGCAAAGCCCGATATCGACATCGTGATTTCGGAAATCGGAGGGCCGGCGGGGGACATCGAGTCGCTGCCCTTTCTGGAGGCCGTGCGACAATTCAAGAACGAGGCGGGCCTGGGGAATGCAATCGTGATTCACCTCACGTTGGTGCCCTACATCAAGTCGGTTGGCGAGATGAAGACCAAGCCGAGCCAGCAGTCCGTGAGCATCCTTCACAACATCGGCATTTTCCCCGACATGCTTGTTTGCCGTACCGAGAATGCAATGGAAAACGAGCAGCGCCGTAAGCTCTCGCTTTTCTGCAATGTCCCCGACGAATATGTCATTGAGGAACGCGATGTTCAGCATTCCATCTACGAGGTCCCGCAGGAATTGGCGGAGCGCCAAATGGATTCGAAGGTCCTTGAATTGCTTCGCCTTCCCGTTACCGAAAGTCATTTTGACGACTGGCGAGAGCTGTTGAACCGCGTGCTTCATCCAGAGCGGACGTGCCGGATTGCACTGGTCGGCAAATATGCCGGCCTGCGGGATGCC
>JAFRLP010000441.1 GCA_017431185.1 Victivallales bacterium
CGTCGGCTTGTGCGTGACCATTACCGGCAATGTGTGTTGCAAAATCCCACTCCGGCTGACCATGAGTACTGCCGGACGATTCACATAGCAAGTCGTGGACTCGGCAAGCGCCAATTCGGTAACATGATCTTCCGAATCTTCGAACCGAAATGCCTTGAAATCCTTTGCCGACACCCACGGAATCGACCCATTCCAATATTCCGGATGAGCGGTGGACGGCGTCCCGCCCGTGCGGAAATAGGACAACGACAACAACTTTGCAGACGGATAAGCCGATCTGATTCGCGTCCACCTCACTGCATGATGATACTCAGGATCCAGTCGCCTGCCCTGAGCTTCCGATGCCTTTATCGTAAACATCTGGCCCATAGCTATTTATTCCCTCCTCTGATCCGCGCCCTTGATGCCTTTTGCGGCGCGGCAAGGAGTCGCGCTTCTTCAAAGGCGACGCGTTCGCGCTGGAGTTCCCTTCGCAGCTCCTCTTCCGTCGGCAGGTTCAGGTGATACTTCACCGCAAATAGGTTGCGCTCGTGCTCGTTCAGCGTATAGCGGATCACCGCCTCGTCGCGATCAGAACCAAGGACAATGCCGACCGGCGGATTGTCCCCCGGATTCATCCGCTCGCGCTCGTAATAGTGTTTGTAGAGCTGCATTTGCCCAAGGTCTTCGGGCGTGATCTTGCCGACCTTAAGATCGACCAGGAAGAAACAACGCGCAAGGAAGTTATAGAAAACGAGATCGCAATGATAGACCTCATTGCCGACATGAATCGGACACTGCTCGCCGACCAATGCAAAGCCGCGCCCCAACTCCAACAGGAACTTCCCCAAATGACGGATAAGCCCCGCTTCCAGATCAGCTTCCTTGTAGGCAAACGGGGAAACGCCCGTGAACTCCAAGATCGCCGGACTCCTGACAATGTCCTTCGGCTCCGGACGACTGCGCTTCACATAACCTGACGCCTTCTTGAGATCGACATGATTCGCAAGCAGCCGTTCGTAGAACTGCGTCGAGATCTGCCGCTGGAGGTCGCGCACACTCCAACCCGACTTCACACATTCCTCGAAATAGAACTGGCGTTTTTCGGTATTTTCAATGCGCATCAACGTCCGATAATGCGACCAATTCAATTCGCTACACAGCGTGTAGCGTTTTCCAAAAACCAGAAAGAACTGTCGCATGTTACGGAGATTCGCGACATCGAAACCTGGTCCGAACTCCGCCGTCAATTTCAGCGAAAGACCCTTGATGAGGCCATCACCGTACTTCGCACGTTCCGCCCCGCCCTGCTTCTCGACAATCTCACGCCCAACATTCCAATAGGCATCGACCATCTCCTTGTTGGCAACGGTGTAAACCTTCGCGCGCGCCTTCGCGATATACGACCGAACGTTCTTGTACAGCTCCGCCTCGACGGATTCGACGACCTCGACATCCGGCTTGATCAAAGCGGTTTCTGCCTTGCGTGCTTTCTTCATCGTCCAGCCTCCTCTTCAGCCGCCGTATTGATGAACTTCGCAAGTGCCACGCCGATCTCGTCCAGCTCGTTGACCTTGGTCGGCTTGCCGGTCGCGTCAAAGCCAATGTCGTCGGCAATGGCCATGAAGATGTCCTCGTCCGGGAAGGATGCCGCTGCGGCGGCCTTGTATTCGGAATCAAGCTTGTCGCGCAACTCGGCGACGGCCTTTTCCGCGACTGCGGCGATCTGATCCGCCGCCGCCTTGTACTCGGGAATCTCCTTGCGTTCCTTCGGTTTGAGCGCGGCGAATTCCGCCCGCTTGTCGAGCTTTGCCAGCTCGGTCTTGCGCGTCTTGTCAATCTCGGCAAGACGCTCGGCGAGCTTGCCCCTCGCCACGATCTTGCGCTGAAGGGACTCCTTGCCCGCCCGCAATTTCTCCGTCTCACGCTTCGTGCGCTTGCGGAGGAACAGCACCGAACTCTTCACGCCGGCGCCCGTACTCATGAACGTGGTCTGTGGAAGCGACACCACTGCCAAGACGCGGAACTTCTCCATCAGCCAGTCACGGACATACTGGAGCGAGGCATTAGTAAGAATCCCGTCTGGAATGACGATTGCGAGATAGCCACCTTCGACGAGGAAATGCCAACATTGCTCAATGAACAAGATCTCGGACGACACGCCCGGACGTTGCGCCGCCTTGGACTTCGGATTGAGCCAATCCACTCCGCGTTCCGCAAGACCGTACAATCCCAAATAGGCGTGTTCCGTCTGCTTGATGGTGGAACCGAACGGCGGATTGGTGATGATGAAATCGAACGATTCGTTCTTGAACCCGCCATTGCCCGTTTGGCTGGCGATATGGCTGTCCGGCAAGAGCCCGTCTGCGGCCACGACATTCGTATGTCCGTCATCGTGGATGATCATGTTCATCTTGGCCGTGCGGGCGATCTGTTCGTTGATTTCGATGCCGAACAGGCGATGCTGGGCGAAGTCGTGCCACGTCTTGTAGGCTTTGACGGATTGCGCCCCGAACTTCGCTTCCGCCGACCGCCGCACCTTGTCCAAGGCATGGAGGAGAAAACCGCCGGAACCGCAGGAGGTGTCGAGAACGCGGGATTCGCTTCGGATGGGAAGCACATCGACGATGAACTTCACGACGGGGCGGGGCGTGAAGAACTGTCCGAAGTTTCCTCGGAAGAACGAAGTCATGAAGGTTTCGAACGCCCGACCCTTCGCGTCAAGGTCTGTTTCGGAGAGATTGATGTCTTCCAGATAGGAAACAACCGTTCGAACCTTGGCCGCAGAAAGGCGAACATCGTCCTTGAACACTTCCGGCGCATGTTTGCGCCCTTCTTCATAAAGTCCCTTGAGGCGTTTCAGCAACGCCTCGTTCGTGTGTTCCACGGTGTCTTCGGCGATAATCTGGAAATCGTAGGGGGCACCATCTTCACGATCTTTGCGCTCGTCCCAAATTTTGCAGAAAACCAATTTGTCAAATTCGTCGAAAGCATCCGACGGATTCAGCTCGCCTCCGCCCCAAAGCGCTTGATGGGCTTGGGCGAAGCGATGCGTCAATTCGTCCTCTGAAACCATCTTGAGCGGAAAGTGTTTTTTCCCATCGGGGCCGACTCCGCCATTGACGGCATATCGGTAGTTGGCCATAGACGATTCGCCAAAACGGGGAATATCGGCCACCGTTCGCCGCGCTTTGGGTTTTTGCGCAGGCACTTCATAGTATTCGTTCTTGATTCCCGAGGTTGTCCAAACATATTTGGCCCCCTCGGCAACAGCGTAGGAGAATGCCTGTTCGACAGCTTGGCGGAATTCGGCTTCGCTGACCACTTCCTTTTTGCATTCGACAATGACGAGAGGCGTTTCATGCGCCGCATCGGCATAGACCTCGATGTCCGCCTCCCGGAGCGACGACCCCATGGTGACCGATGAGAACAGCCGGATGTTCTCGTCAGGGTAGCCATACTGGAGTACAAGGGCGAGGTAAGCCTTTGCTTCGACGATTGCCTCGGGTTTCGTATAGTCACGCGAAATCCCATGCCGAAGATACTCGATCCACTTCCCGTCATCGCCGATGCGGATCAGCTTCTTCGCCATTCCCTGCGCAATCAGGTCGACACTCTGCGTAATCAGTTTCTTCTTCATGTGCCTTATGGCTTGTCTGTTACTTTTTCCTGAAGTGGACCCAATTTTTTGGACAAAAGATTAAGTCCTAGAAGAAATCTTTTGTTGTTTATGCTGACATACTATACACCTCCTCGGGAGTTTTGTAGCCAAGCGACTCGTGAATTCTTTTGAAATTGTAGAAATCAATGTATTCCCCACATCCATCCGGGGGAATCTTCCTTTGCATCATCTGTGTCGACCTGCAGAAGAAGCAACTTGCCAGGAGCCATGTTCTCATTTTGAATCCAAGTCGGAAAACCAAGCATTTGATGGCAAGGCTCTGTTTCATTGTCTTCCTCGTCCATTTCAAATGTCGTCTGCACGACCTTGAATGCGAGGAAACATTCCCTGGGAATCCATAGATGGCATTTTGCCTGACGAGTGCGTTGTTCCTTGGGCAATTCCCCTGAATAATAGATGACACGGTGATAATCACGCTCCGCCTCTGCATCCAGCCCCCAAGGCTGCTCTTCCACGTCATAGAAGAAAAACAGCGTGCCATGGTCAGGAAGCCCCATGCCCTGCGGCAGGTCAGCACAGTGGATTTGCGCAAGGAAATCCAGTTCCCGCCCCTTGGAATTGACGGGCCAGGCGATGCCTTCCGGCAGATTAGGGTTGCCCCCCAGTTTGCTCCGGCTTTCCTTTGTCGTTTTCACAAGCCGTAATGGCAGGGCGAGGCGGCAATGAAGATTCCTGCTGTCCATTCGGCACGGCATTATCCACTGTGTCTGCTGCATCTTCTTTTCCTTTTTTCTTCCCCGAGCAAAGCCAAAGCATGCCGCCTATTGCATAGAGAAGCGGCAAGTAAAGGATATCCCAGAGAACCATTGCCTTGACATCGCGAAAACGCGGGCGGTAGTCGTGTTTGGCGTATTCATGGCGGATGTCTGCGGGCATCCTGTCGATGGAATAGGCATTTGTGTCTGGAGAATATGCCGCGAAACGCTGGCGCAATTCCATTCGATAATGCCAACCGCAATAGGTTGCGGCAATCCAAAGCCCCCCAATGAACAGGGGGAAGACGAGCAGCCAGACGAAGAAGCGTTTGCGGCGGCGATGCAAAAGCCATGACGCATACACGCCACACACGATAAACAGCGGAATCAGATACCAGAAACGCCATTCATATATGGCACGAAAGATGCGAAGCACCATCGGAATAACGGAAACCTGGGGCGGCTCGAAAGGTTTGGACTTGGTTGCTGCAATCGGATTCTTCTCCACTGCAAAAAGATAGACGCCCAGGGGGTTCACCATCGCAAACTGCCTTTCTGGCAACGCCATGATTTCCCCGCACTTCGGCAACCATGCGGAAGGATAGTCTCCAGGTGAACGCAGATTGACGGCAAACTGCCGTTCTGGCGAAAACAGAATGTCATCGTCCGTAATCAGAAACGGGTGAGAGACATTGTAGGTTTTCAGGTTGTACTTTGCGTCGTGGCTGACATAGCTGGGACTTCGGTTGACGAACTCCGAAATGGAATTGTCCTGGAAGACAAAATAACCACGTTTCGAGGAGCCGATGATGCGTCCATCTGGCATTTTTTCCAGATAGGCCACCGCCCCCGTTGTCTCCACGGAATGCAGTGCCTTGGATTTACCATTGGAAATGTCATATTGGAGAATGGCTCCCTCATAGCCAGCCTGGGAAACAAGCATGAAGAGCAGCCGTTTGTCGTCCAGCCGTACCAGTTTGGAGACAGCAAATGCCCTGTCGGATGGCAGTCCCCGAACAGATGCCCGATCAGACGTTGAGAAACGCAACATTGGATTGCCGCCATCTAAATCGCATTCGTACAAGGCAATGTCTTGCACCAATGCGGCTCCTTTTTGTTTTGACAGCAGGAAAAGCGACTCTCCGATGATGACGGCATCCGCAAGTATACCTGGAACAGGGCAGGCGCAGTGCGTCCATTCTGCCTTTTCCAAATCATAAACAGCAAGGTGGTCTTCTGTGCGGGCCAGCAGTCTTTTACCTTCTTCAATGGAGATTTGCGAATGGCGGAAATCCATCGGGGCAATGGGAACTGCGGGCAGGATGTTCATCTCTCCCGTGCTGACATCGAACTTGTAGAATAGAGTCCAATACAGAACATACACTGCTTTGACGGAGGCGCAGACCCTGTATTCTGGATAATGAATCGCCAGATCCACGGCTTCATCTGGTGCGCCGCTTGCTTTGAAAGCCTGGCGCTGCGCGGCGAAGTCGGGATGAGGCATCAGGCGGCGATACAGAGGGCAGAGTTTGCGGATGGTTTCCTGCGCCTGGGGAAGGCGCAACCTGAACAGATGACTGGAGACTATCGAATATGCAACGTCGTAGGGATTGCCCTGGAGCAATTCGTAGGTGGGGATTTTGGACAGTTCATCCACTCGTGCATTGAGTTCATCCAGGAAATCCCTGGAAAAATCATTGGAACTGATGGCCTTTTCCTGCAAATAGGTGAGATAGTCCTTGGCGGGAAGACTGCCTTTGTTGCTCTGCTGATAGCGGACATAACAGGTACTTGCCTTGTCGTCGTATTCGCTGTAGCCCATTTTCAACCACTGTTCGCAAAGCCAGCGCATCACATTATGAAAGTTGTGGAAATACTCCGACACATCATCGGGAGACAACGGCTTGCCCAATGCCTTCTCTGCTTTTTGGTACAAGGATACGATTGTCGTCTCCAATGCCTTGGCGCGTTCCTTCGATTGTACAAAGGATGACAGAGCCTCCAGTGCCAGTTTTTTCATGACCAGATGCGGCTCGCTTGTCTTTCCGAGCAGTTCCATGTACTCCGTGTCATCAAGGGCTTCACGCAAGGCGGACAGGTCGCTTTCGAACAGTGCAGGGCATTCCTCAACAATACCGGGGAACGACTGATAGTCGGGCATCATGAAGTCCTTGCCATACAAGCAGAGGCATTCCATCTTCGGATTCAGAAGATAGCGTTTCAGAATAACCTTCTCAATGTCCCGATAGGTTTGGAACGCAACTTGGTTGGTGATGATGAACCCCGTCTCCATCAGCATGTTTTCGCAGAAGGTGCGCTGCTCCCTCGCGTTTGTGAACGGCTTTTCCAAGGCTGTCTTGTCTATGGCCGCGAGTGTCTCATCATGGCATAGTTGCCGCAATTCCTCAAATACCGCCAGCAGCTCAGGTAGTTTTGATGCTGGGTAGTCTTCCAGACGCTTTCCTATGTCGAAGGCATTGTTCAGCAGCGAGACACGGACATTGGGACGGCTCGCCTTGTAGAGGCGCTTGGGCCAGTCGGGAAAATTCCTCTTGAACTCCTTGGTCGCCGCGATGTAGTTTCGGTACTTGGCAATCATTTCATCAACACTCAAGTCCTTGTAGAGGGCAAGAATCACATCATAATAAATGGCAGACAGACGGATTTCAGGATCATCGGGCTTCCGTTCCACCGCCTGCGTAATCAGTGGCGCGATTTCCCTGTAGCCATCGGGAGGATTGCCGTCTACTCCCATAGAATGTGACAGACGTTTAATCTCCTGACTGTATTTCCCAAACAATTCATCTGCACTTTCCTCTGCCATGATTGGCAGGCAGACTGCAAGGGCAAGATATAATATCCACCGAATCCGTGATAGAATAATATGACTTGACATTTTGGGGGTAATTATGTTCATCATGCAGACCTCATTCTTGGGCAGCCAATTCTCTATGTGACCATCTCGTTACTGTTCTCTTTTAATATATTGTGTTCAGTGAGCCTTTGCCAAACGTCATAGGCGATTTCTCAAAACGGTTTTCTTCCGCTAGCGTCATCGCATTTGGACGATGTTTGATATTCTCTGGTTTTGGCTGGAAATCGGTCTTTTCAGGACGCTGCTGTTTGAATCGTCTCATCGGTCGGAACATCATTTGAGCCGTTCAGTGTTTTTTTGAGCTTGGGTGACGGTCTCCCGCGTCCAGCCCTCGGTGAAGATTGGATCAGGGCCGTGCGGCGTGAACTGCGCCGAATTCAGGTTGGCCGTGCCCGACCCATTGCGGATCTTGCCGTTTTCATCGCGGCCCAGCCATTGGTTCTTCAGCTGGTTAATCTTGCCTCGTTTAATCTCGCTGTCCCGCGTCTGCGAGTAAAGCCAGCGGAAAGGCGCTTCCAGGCGGTAGCCGTATTTCCATGTGGACATGTGCGAGCCGCGCGTGAACGCCGCCCAGACAATGCCGCCTCCAGGCGTGGCGGTGTCATGGTCGAGTAGCCGCGCCATTATGGCCTCCTGCTCCTCCACAGATGCAAACGGATCCCATTCCACGTAAGGAACCTTCACTCCTGCGGCCTCGTAGTAGTCGGCGAGAGCGCGCCACTCGCCAGTCGCCATCAGGTCGCCAGTGCAGGTCTCGACGAGGATGTTGTCGTCCGAGACCATGTAGTACCAGTTGCGGAAGTTCCCGCGGTCGAGGCCGAACCCGTTGAAGCTCGCCGTGTCGTTGTCGGGCGTGCGGTCGCCTCCGTTCTGGAACATCTTGTCGTAGTTGCTCGACCACTGCGCCCCGACTGCCAGGATGCCAGCGAAGAAGTTGTCCCGCTGCGCTGCCATGTTGAGGATGCACATCCCGCCCATCGACTGCCCTGTTCCGTAGATGCGGTTCTCGTCGATGAAGCCTTTGTACTGTTCGAGGATGCTGTCCAGAAGCTGCCAGATGGCGGCATTGGCCTCGCTGGAGGCCACCTGGTCATTCGTGGCGCGGCGCGATTCCTCTATCTGCGGGACCACCACGATGGTCGGGCGGGCGGACTGCACCTCTCGCCCCGCATGGCGCACGGCGGCACGTGACGACGTGAGCGAGGCAAGCGGGTCTGTCGAGTTCGCCCCTGCGTGTTCCATGTGCAGGGTGAGCGCGACCTTTCCCTTGTTCGCCTCCAGGATTTCGCGTTTCGGCACGAAGATGGCGTAAGGCAGCTCGAAGTCCTCGTATCTGCTCGTGTATTCGCTGTAGCAGTGCCTTGCCTGGAACGCGCCTGCGCCGATGCGGTTGATTGTCCAGCCGCTGCCTTCGCCGAACTCGGGGAGGATGATGCCGTCGGGAGAAGCCACTGCGACCGTCCGCGTCCCCCTCCTGTCGCGCTGTTCCTCCATCGTGTAGTTGCAGACCTTGGCGGGGTTTGGCGGAATCGTCCCCTTGACGCCCTCGATCGCCCCCGTCTGCGTCACGCCGGCAATCATGGACTGTCGATAGACGAGATTCTGCGCGGCAAGAATGTATGCCGTGTTGACCTCGATGACGACATAGCGTCCCAGTTCCGTTCCCCCAGTAGGTGAAGGTTCGGGGCGGGTGTTCACATAGACGCGCTTGATTCGCCCCTCGTTGCCCTTGACTGCATCCAGATCGGTTTCGATGACCGCGTCATGACCATTGAGACGTATCTGCTGAATAGCGTAGTCAGTGATTTCAAACTTGCTCGCATCCACGCTCGCACCCTTTATTTCCTGCGGATATTCGACGATGATGGCCGAGATTTTGGCTCCCTCAAGGTCAACGAAACCGTACGATTTCACGCCGACAATCGCCGCCTGCTCCGCTGCAATCGCCGTCGGCAGCACAGCCATAAGCAGCTTGCTCAATATTTGCTTGACTTTGGGCATGGTTATAATCCTTGATTCATTCTGCATTTTGTTGCTTCACATCCTTCGGCAATCTCCACATTCCCCTGCTGACGGGAACCGTTTTGTCCGGAATCCGGAGCCTGTCAACTGGACTTACGTGACTGGCACTGCTCGTTGCGGATGCTGTTCTGATTTGGATAAAAATGTAATCGCTCTACAATGGTTTTCTAACTGGAATGGTCATTTTGCATTGCCGAATTCTCGAAACGATATTTCTTCTGCCAGCGTCATCGCATTTGTACGATGTTTGAAATTCTCTGATTTTTGCTGGCAAACTGTCTTTTCAGGACGCGGGTTCTATCCTTTCAACGTGAAATCCAGTGTTTATACTCCCCAAGACAAAGCTTCCCATTTATTCAAATTCCGAAGCGATCCGCTGCGTCAGCCATCTTCTGACGCACGGGAACTTGGAACGGGCAGCGTTTTTCACATGCGCCGCATTTCACGCATTCGGAAGCATGATGCGGCAATGCGGCATAATGCTCTCTGACGGTCTCGGGAATTTCCGCATGCGACGCAGCCAAATTCAAAAACTTGTTGACATCAGCCACCTTGATGCCTTTCGGGCAAGGGGCGCAATGCCCGCAGTACATGCACTGGCCACTCCATGTGAACTTGCTCTGGCCGGACAAGGCGACTGAATAGTCTTTGACCTTTTCATCCGCCTCACACCAGGCCAGGCATTCCTTCAATTCATCCAGGCTGTGGCATCCACACATCACGGCGGCGACACCAGGACGGGTAAGCGCATAGTTCAGGCATTGCACAGGCGTCAACACACAGCCCAATGGGGAGAGTTTCGCATCCAGCAAGTTTCCGCCGCCAAAAGCCTTCATCACATCAATGCCAACACCTTCACGCTCGCACATCTCGTATAACGACACAAGCTCTGGATTGAAGTTATGCCGCGCCTCCTGAAAAGTGCTATTTTCAAACAGGCGCATCACATCTTCGTCCGGCGGAAGCATGTCGTATGCGGGATTTATGGAAAACAGCAACACATCGATTTCGCCAGTCTGGATCGCCTGACGGGCGACCACGGGATTGTGGCTGCTCAGGCCAATGCTGCCTATGCGCCCGCCAGCTTTCAGTTCCCTGGCGTAGTCTATCACGGGGCCATTCCAAATGCCCTCCCAATCTTCCAGCGAATCGACATAATGAATCATCCCTATGTCCAGGCGGTCACGGTTCAGCCGAAGCATCAGATCGTCAAAAGCCTCTTTCACCTCATTGATGTCCCGTGAACGCTTGTACTGGCCATCCTGCCAGACGGAGCAAAGGTGTCCCTGGATATGGAAGTCAGTCCTTCCGTCAAGCATCCTGCCCACCAATGAGCGCATGTCGGGGTCTGAACTGTACATGTCCATGAAATTCACACCTGCAGCAGTGGCAACGGCAAACATTTCCTTTGCCTCCACCTCACTTCTGCCAATGAAGCCTTCGCAACCCAACGAGATTGCACTGACATCCAGTCCTGTACGCCCAAGTTTACGATACTGCATATTCACCCCTTGTTTTCATTGTTTCTCTTGAGGCTTTGAAACGGTTTGAAATGTCACTGTGACGCTGCCTTTGCCAAGCGCATCTGCAAGTTTCGACGCATTGTCAATTTTACCTATGCGCGTATAGGAATAAGGCGTTTCAAACGACTTGTAGAATACCACCAGGCAGTCTTTTCCCCAGAGCATTACATCGCCAGCCTCGATCCTGCGGACGTTTTCAGCCTTTGAGGGCAGCGGGCTGTCCAAACTGGCGTATTTCTCATTGCCGTTCAACTCTGCCATGTCCAGGCTGAGAGGCAGATGCCTCAACAGTTCCCTCGCCGCCTCCGTGTCGGCAAGGGCAATGGTGAAACTGGCGTCGCCGACGGCCAGGATCAGTGTTGTCTGTTTCTGCATTTTCCAGTTCTCCTGAGTTTTTGCGGGAATTGACGGCGGCGTTTTTGATTCTGCCTCTGGTTTCCGCGCGCAGGCCGCTGCCAAAAGAAGAGATGCCAGTCCAAGCGCGAACTTGGCAAGCGTGCGGTATGATGCCTGGTGTCTTGCCATTCAGACCATCCTCCTGCCGAATTCCCGAAGTTCCTCCAGCCGTCCGTCCACCTTGCCGCCATGCACGGTGAAAACGCCCATGTCCTCAAGCCCCAGGTAGTCGAGGAAATCCCCGCGGAACGAGAACAGCGCGCCGTCGTACATGTCTGCATCGCCGGAACTGAGGAACATCGCCACCTTGCACAGCTTTTCAGGCTTTTTCGGGTAGGCGACGGCATAGAGCCTGTCGATGGCGCACTTGAGCTGCCCTGAAATGCCGTGGTAGTAGATTGGCGAGGCAATGACCAGCATCTCCGCCTCCTTCAGCAGGGCATGGATCTCCAGCATGTCGTCCTTCTGGACGCACACGCCTTTTCCTTTCCCGTGGCAGTGTTCGCAGGCAAGGCAGCCGTGGATGTCCCTGCGGCAGACGTCGATGACATCCACATTATGGCCCGATGCCTCCGCGCCTTCGCGGAAGGCATCGACCATCTGTCTTGTGCAGCCCTTCGGACGAGGGCTACCATTAAGGACAAGTATCCTCATCGGGAATCCCCCTTACTTCAGGTTCTTGCGATAGAACTCTGCAATCCTGTCGAAGGGGATGACGTCCAGCCTGTCGTAGAGGTCGCAGTGGCTTGCGCCGGGGATGATGACCAGTTCCTTGTTGTCGCCCTTGAGCATCTTGAAGGCTGTCTCGCCGAAGTAGCGCGAATGGGCCTTCTCGCCATGGAGGACCATCACCGCGCTCTCAATTTCATCCGCATACGCCAGCAGTTTCGCGTTCAGGAAGGAGAGGACGCTCGTCTTGTTCCAGCCGACCGCCGAATTTGCCGAGCGGGGATGGAAGCCACGCTTTGTCTCATAGAACATCGTGTAGTCGCGGATGAACTGCGGCGTCGTGTCTGTTAGCTCCTCCGGCTTGAGATTGACTGGCGCGTGGTCGTATGAACCCTGTTTGAAGTCCTTGTTGCGCTGGCTGTTCAGGGCTGCACGCATGGCGTTTCGCTTTTCGGCGGAGTCGTCGGCGTCGTTGTACCCCTTGGCGATGACACGTGTCATGTCATACATCGTGGAGGCGACGGTCGCCTTCACGCGGGTGTCGATGGCGGCTACGTTGATGGCCAGGCCGCCCCAGCCGCAGATGCCGCAGATGTCAATCTTGTCCGCATCCACATCGTCGCGGGAGATGAGATAATCGACGGCTGCCTGGAAATCCTCCGTGTTGATGTCGGGCGAGGCGACATAGCGAGGCTGCCCGCTGCTTTCGCCCGTGAACGACGGGTCGAAGGCGATGGCGAGAAAGCCTCGTTTCGCGAGTTCCTGTGCGTAGATGCCCGACGACTGCTCCTTGACCGCGCCGAACGGACCTGAAACGGCGATGGCCGCGAGTCTGCCCGTGGCGTTCTTCGGTTTATAGACATCCGCCGCCAGCGTGATTCCGAAGCGGTTCGGGAAGGTGACCTTGTTGTGTTCCACTTGGTCGCTCAGGGGGAAGATCTTGTCCCATTCCTGGGTCAGTTCGATGTTTTTCATGGACGGGCACTCCTTGCATGTTTTTTTGAGATTGCAGCAGCCTGTGGCTGCCAGTACGAGGGCGGCGAGAGAAAGAAGCAGCGTGGTTTTCTTCATGGGTTTTCCTTGGGAAGGATGCCGTCGCATTTCCGCCTTTTTTATAACGCGAATTAATATATTTCGGATAGGTGAAATAGCAAATACTTTGTTTTTATGGCATTTCATGCTTGAAAAGCATATCACAAGGTTTATAGTATCGTCATGTCCATCGGAAACAGGAGCAAATCATGGAACTACGAGTGTTGAAATACTTTCTGGCAGTGGCGCGTGAGAAAAGCGTCACGGGTGCAGCGCACCGTCTGCATGTCACCCAGTCGACGCTTTCCCGCCAGCTGAAGGATCTTGAGGACGAACTTGGCCAACGGCTGTTCATCCGTGGCAGCCACAGCGTTTCGCTGACCGCAGAGGGAATGCTGCTGCGCCAGCGGGCGGAAGAGATCATGACGATTGTTGACAAGACGCGTTCCGACTTCAGCGCGAAGCATAGGATAGCGGGCGACGTCTATATCGGCGGCGGCGAGAGCGAGGCGATGTCGCTTCTGGCGGATGCCGTTCGCGATGTACGGGACAGGCATTCTGGCATCCGTTTTCATCTGCACAGCGGTAATGCGGAGGAGGTCATGGAGCGCCTGGATCGCGGGACGCTTGATTTC
>JAFRLP010000442.1 GCA_017431185.1 Victivallales bacterium
CAAACCGACTGCCTCCGGCAAAACCCTGCGTGTCACGCAGTTGAACGACGGCGGCAATTGGGGCGAAAAACCGCCCTGGGTGACATCGCATTCGTTGTCGCCGCAGAATATCGCCAGGGATGGATGATTGCGCAGTTTCCTTACGATGGCCTCCGCTTCCCTGGAGAGTTCCTTCAGGTACCACTCGTCATGCGGCGGACATTCGCACGAGAGCATGAAGTCCTGCCAGACCATGATGCCATGCCTGTCGCACCAGTCGTAGAAGGAATCGTCCTCATAGACGCCGCCGCCCCAGATGCGCACCATGTTGCAGTTCAATTCGAGAACATGCTCCAGGGCGCGGAACCGCCTGTCGCCGTTTTCGCCGTGCAAGGCCTCGACCGGCACGTGGTTTATCCCCCGGACATAGACCTTCTGCCCATTGACAATGAAGTCGAACTTGTCCGCTGACGCGCCGCGCGCCTTCTCCTGGTAGTCAAGCGTGATGGTTCGGACACCCGTCAAAAAGGATTTTTCCGCGACTTCCTTGCCGAAATGGTAAAGCGTCAGTCTGGCGTCATAGAGATTTTGCGGACCGCTTCCCGCCGGCCACCACAACTGCGGATTCGGCAGGGTGAAGAATGTCCTGCCGCAGACAAAACGCGGCGTGAACTCATGGCGGAATTCCTGGTCTCCGCATTTCAGTTCCAGGACGGCGTGGAAATCGTCAAGCGTCTTGGAGTCGGTCTTGAACTGCCAGTTCAGGAAGAAGAACGCGCCCTCCGGCATGAGGCTGATCGCACGGAGATAGACGCTTGTCCACTCCGTCGGGGAGTGAATTTCCAGGCCGACGTCGCGCCACAGGCCCGCCCCGACCAGACGCGGCATGATGTCCCACCCAAAACTATGCCGCGCCTTCCTCACGTACAGTGCCTCGTAGTTGTAATCCTGCTCCCTGGCAAACGCGGGCGCCTCGAATTGGCGCGCATAGTTCACGACGGAGCGCAAAACGACCTTCAGGGAGTGCCGTTTCCCTGGAGACGTGTGTTCGGTGATGTCAAAGCGATGCTCGATGAACATGTTGCGGCTCTCGCCGATTCTTTTTCCGTCCAGATAATATTCGGCGATGGTGTCAACACCGCCGAAGAGCAGCACCACCCGCTCTCCAGGTGCAAAATCTGGCGTCACGAACTCCGTCTCATACACGAAATCACCATACTCCAGTTCACGGCAGGACAGGGAATTGGTTCCCACGTATGGTTCCGCCAGCACACCGCCGCGAACCAAGTCGCCCAGAACATTTCCGGGCACTGTCGCGTGTACGCTTGTCCCACCCGCCTCTCCGCTGTAGGTGACACGCCAGCCATTGTCCAATCTCACATATCTCGCCATCGCGCTCTCCTGGGAAATTATCTTGCGCAACAAAATCAAGGTTAATATATCTCGAATGGATGAGTTGTCAAGCGCATTACGCGAATTTTTCCAAACGGTGGCATCATCGTTTGCATTTGGGAGGGGGAAAGATTATATTATGGGAAGTTTTTTCGCGGGGCCGCCGCTCTGGTTGAGGCGGTTCCTGCCAACATCCCAAACCCCCGAAGGAGCAAACAAATGGCAATCAAGGTTGGTATCAATGGTTTTGGTCGCATCGGTCGTATGGTCTTCCGTGCCGCCGTCGAGAATTTCGCCGGAGAGATTGAAGTTGTCGGCATCAACGACCTGCTGGATCCCGACTACCTGGCCTATATGCTCAAGTACGACAGCGTCCACGGCATCTTCAACCACGAGGTGAAGGGCTGCAACGAGAGCAAAGCCCTCTATGTGGACGGCAAGGAGATCAAGGCTTTCAGCGAGAAGGCCGCCTTTGACCCCGAGACCGGCAAGGCCCTGATTCCGTGGGGCGAACTGGGTGTTGACGTGGTTGTCGAGTCCACCGGTCTCTTCCTGACCGCCGACAAGGCCGACATGCACCTCAAGGCTGGCGCGAAGAAGGTCATCATGAGCGCCCCCTCCAAGGACGACACCCCGATGTTCGTCTATGGCGTGAACGACAAGACCTACGCTGGGCAGAAGATCATCTCCAACGCCTCCTGCACCACCAACTGCCTGGCTCCGCTGACCAAGGTCCTCAACGACGCCTTCGGCGTGAAGCGCGGCCTGATGACCACCATCCATGCCGCCACCGCCACCCAGAAGACCGTTGACGGCCCCTCCAAGAAGGATTGGCGCGGTGGCCGCGGCATCCTGGAGAACATGATCCCCTCCAGCACCGGCGCCGCCAAGGCCGTCGGCAAGGTCCTCCCCGACCTGAATGGCAAACTGACGGGCATGTCCGTCCGCGTCCCCACCTCTGACGTCTCCTTCGTTGACCTGACGGTGGAACTGGCGAAGCCCGCCACCTACGCGGAGATCTGCGCCGCGATGAAGGCCGCCTCCGAAGGCGAACTCAAGGGCATTCTCGGCTACACTGAGGACGCGGTGGTCTCCACCGACTTCCGCGATGACGCCCGCACCTCCATCTTCGACGTCAAGGCCGGCATCGCGCTCGACCCGACCTTCGTCAAGGTCTGCGCCTGGTACGACAACGAGTGGGGCTACTCCAACAAGGTCCTCGAAATGGCCAAAGTCATCGCCAAATAAGCCCTGACAAATTCCTTGTTCGATTATCGGGGGCGCCCTGCCTGACAGACAGCGCCCCGCCGAAAAAAGCCGTCGCATCTTCGGATGTGGCGGCTTTTCTTGACAAATCAGACACGGTTCCACTTGTTTTCCCGAGTTTGGGGAATATGTTATGCCTTGAGGTGTTTTCACCATGAAAGAGATAGCGCTGTGCAGTTTCTATTCGGTCGCCAAACTGGTGCTGGTGGTGCTGGCAGGCGTCTGGCTAGGACGACGCGGCATCCTGGACAAGGCGGGGAGGCAAAGCCTGAGCAGGCTCATCATGACCCTGTTCCTGCCCTGCCTGCTGGTCGATTCCCTGAGCCGCAACGCCAACCTGGACAATTTGTGCAAATGGGGGGCGATGGCTTTGGCCGCGCCCGTGTTCTGCGCCGCCGGATTCCTGCTTGGCCATCTGTGCGCCAGGTTGCTGAAGGTTCCCCGCAGCCAGCACCGCTACATCGCCGTCTCCAACTCCTTCGGCAATTCGAGTTTTCTGCCCATGCCTCTCTTGGCGACCATCTGCGCGGTGGCCCCTGCTGCCCTGTTGGGCGAACCTGGCGCAGACCAACGGAGTTTCGCCTACATCTCCATCTACCTGACTGTGCACTCCCCGCTCATTTGGCTCTTTGCCTATCCGTACATGACAGGCGTTCCGTTGCGGGAACTGGGGTGGCGGAGACTGCTGAATCCTCCCCTGTTCGGGTC
>JAFRLP010000443.1 GCA_017431185.1 Victivallales bacterium
GACGGTTTTGGAGTTCTTGATGAGTTTCTGCAGGTATTTCTGGTAGCCAACGTGGTCCATTGGGAGAGCAACCCGTTGGTGGGTCATAAGGGAGTACTGCATGGCATTGGCGATTTCCACGGCCTTGATGCCCTCTTCGGCGGGGGCGATGAGTTCCGCACCATCCAGGATGGCCGCCACGAAGTTCTTCTTGATGCCGATGTGCTGTTCGCCCGCGCCAGGAGGCAGCGGAATATGCACGTTCCAGGATTCGGGGCTTTGGAAGCCACTGGTGGCCTTTTGGCTGAACTCGCGGGCGCCGATGGGGTTCATGACGAAATCCAGCTTGCGGCTGCCGTCCAGATTCACCTCAAAGACCAGTTTGCCCTTGTCGCCCGCGATTTCGAAGCGGTTGGTTCCGGGAGCCTCGCCGGTGGTGGTGAAGAACGCGCCCGTGGCGCCGTCGGCGTATTCGAAGAGGGCGCAGCATTCATCCTCGACCTCGATGTCATGGTATTTCCCGAGTCCGCCAAGGGCATAGACTGCGCTGGGCATGCCGCAGATCCACTGGTAGAGGTCGATGTTGTGGGGGCACTGGTTGACCAGCACGCCGCCGCCTTCGCCGCCCCAGGTGGCGCGCCAGGAGCCGGAACGGTAGTAGGCCTCGGTGCGGTACCAGTTGGTGATGATCCAGTTGGAGCGCTGGATGCGTCCGATGGTGCCATTCTTCACCAGTTCGTGCATCTTGTTGAAATAGGGGTCGGTGCGCTGGTTGAACATCGCGCAGAACTTGAGGTTCTTGTTCTTGCGCTTGGCCTTCTTGTAGGCGTCGATGAGTTGCAGCGCGTCGAATTTCGTCACCGAGATGGGCTTCTCGACGATGGTATGCAGGTTGTTGCTCAACGCATCAATGCCGATGGTGGTGTGCGCATAGTGCGGAGTGGCAATCAGCACGGCGTCAACCAGGCCGCTGCGGATGAGGTCTTCGCTCTTCTCGAAATGCTTGGCATCCTTGTAATTGGTAAGGCGGTCAGGGTTGATGTCGCAGACGGCGGTCAGCTCGCAGCGCGGGACTTTTCCCGTCAGAATCTGGACGGCGTGGCCCGTGCCCATGTTGCCCAAACCGATGATGCCAATTCTCACTTTGTCCATTGTTCGCTTTGCTCCTTGGATGGTGTTTGGTGTGCAGACCTCTGCCCCTGTGCCGTGTGACCGGCACGGAACGAGAGGCCGCCGGTTCATTCATTTACGACTGAAGGCTGTTGACCAGCTTGTCGGCGGACTGCACGCCGACAAACTGCTTGAGGACTTGACCGTTCTGGAAGATGATGATGGTGGGGATGGACATGATGCCATAGCGTGCGGCGAGCGCCTGCGCATCGTCCACATCGACTTTGGCGATGGGGGTGGAGAAGTCCGGGCGGGCGGCAAGTTCCTCCAGTATTTCCCCTTGCGCACGGCATGGGCCGCACCAGGTGGCCCAGAAATCAACCAGCACTTTATCGCCAGAGATGAACTTGTCGAAGCTGCTTTCGTTCAGGTGCAGGATGTCCACAGCCATGGTTGGCCTCCTTGTAGTGCAGACTACTAATTTTGCAGGTACTCAACGGCGTCCATGGCGGCACGGCACCCCATGGCGGCGGCATTGACGGCCTGCCTGTAACGCGGGTCGGCGCAGTCTCCGGCGGCAAACACGCCGGGGATTTCGGTGCGGGTGCAGGGAGGCCAGGGCAGGGTGAGATAGCCTTCCTCCATCGGCAGTTTCCCCTCGAAAAGTCCAGTGTCGGGCTGATGCCCGATGGCCACGAACACGGCGTCGCAGGAAATGTCGCTCTGCGCCTCGGACTTGACGTCCCGAAGGGTCACGCCTGTGACCTTGGCGGTTGCCGGATCGGCGATTTCAACCACGGTCTTGTTCCACAGGATGCGGACGTTCGCCAGGTTCCGCACGCTGTCCACCAGCGCGGGCGTCGCCCGAAACTCATCCCGCCGATGGACGATGGTCACCTGGGCCGCCAGACTCGCCAGGAACCTTGCCTCCTCCAAAGCCGTGTCGCCGCCCCCGACCACAACCACGTTTTTGCCCCGGTAGAACGGGCCGTCGCATGTCGTGCAGTAACTCACCCCGTGTCCCTTGAGGGCGGACTCGGAGGGCAAGCCCAATTCGCGGGGACGCGCCCCCGTGGCGACGATGAGCGTGTCGGTCTCCACCGCGGAGCCATCTTCCAAAGTGATGCGGTGGGTGCCGCCGAACTTGTCCAGGTCCACGGAGGTGGCGGTGGCGGAGCGCAGCACGGCTCCCTGGCGTTTCGCCTGGGTCTTCAGCCGTTCCATCAGTTCATAGCCCTGGATGGGGTCCGGAAAGCCGGGAAAGTTCTCCACGGCGGTGGTTTGGGTCAGCACTCCGCCTGGCAGGCTTCCAGTCAACACCAACGGAGAGAGCCCTGCACGGGCTGCATAGATTGCGGCAGTCAGACCCGCTGGCCCGCTGCCCAGAATCACTGTCTTCTCGCTCATTTTCGCTTGGGTCAAGGGATGCTCGCGCATCCAGCCGAACAATTCCCCACCTGCGCTGGTGACCGCGCACAGGCACGACGCCTGCGTTTTTTGCACGGACATTTTCAGGCAAGGCGGAACAATTTTCCAAAAAAAGCCACTATAATTTGCCACAAATCCCCCAAAAATCAAATTCGCAGGTGTGTTTTTTTGCGAAGTGTCTTGGGTGCAGTTGTCTTGTTTCAGGCTGACTGGAAATTATGGCTTGCATATACCAGCCATAATCTTTCCTCTGAAGGTGAAATCAGGGCAATGGCGGCTTGACTGTTGATGGACAATCCGCTATTGTAACTCCAGCCCTTTGACGGTTGGGGAAACGCCTCCTCCCCTGGCCGGTCGGGGAAGGAGAGTACGGGTCATGTCCATCCAATGGAACTACAAGGAGATTGCCCTTGACCGGGAAAAGTCCCTGCCGCTGTATCTTCAGCTGGCGGCGGAACTGCGTCGTCTCATTGGCGGCAAACACGGGAAGCCCAATGGGATGGACGGGCGGATGCCATCCGTCCGCCAGTTGGCGCGGCTTTTGGATGTGGACAGAACGACAGTGAGCAAGGCCTACCAGGAATTGCTGTCGCAGAATGTCTTCAGGCGAAGCAGCCTGCGAGTCCTCTCCGTCTCCACCGAGGCCCATCGGCAATTGAATCCGTTCCCCAATATCGGAATCATTCTTCCCTGCCCGTTCAGCGTAATGGCGGATGCGCATGGCGGTTTCCCGCTGCTCTACTTGAAAGGGGTCATTGACACCGCCGCAAAGAAGTCCATCTCCACCATCATGGTGCAATTGCCGCCGCCCGACGCCGGCTATCAGGTTGTCGAACCGTTTCTGGACGAACTGGAGGGGCGTCTTCTGGGAGTCATCCACATCGGGGGGCGCGCCTGCGCCAAGGACATCCCGCTGACACGCCTGATGCAGCGCAAAAACATCCCGCAGGTGATGCTTTCCGCGTATCCGGCATTGAAGCACATCGCCTGCGTCACCGCCGACGTCAGGGGCGGTGCGGACGCTTTGGCCGAACAGTTGCTTGCCTTTGGGCATCGTCACGTGGGCATCATGCATTTTCTGACGGGAGAGCAGCCTGTCAGGGATGGCTTGCTGACCTACGAGTCTCACCTTCGGACCGCAAAATTCGAGTCTGCATTCCAGGCGCACGGCCTGCTGTGCCACCGAAAATACCATTGCCGTGGCTGTTCCAGCTATCCCGCGACCATCAGGGCGTTGGAGAGAAAAAAAACGCATGGGGGCGTTGCCGACCGTCTTCTTGTGCATCAGCGATGAGGTCGCTGGATGGACAATCCGTGCCCTGCGCGAACTTCGGCGAAGGGCGAAATCCAAATCATCACGCGAAGAACTGGATGTCATCGGCTATGACGCGGGAGTGCGGTATCAGAGCCAACGCTATGCCGCAAGTTGGGAGGCGGTTCTGATGATGTGCGACTTGGCTCGCTCCATCTTCCCCGACAAGCCCATCGCCAACAACGAGACGCACAATTTCCCTGTCCATTGCGCCTTCGACGTGGACGGGCAGTTCATTTACGCCGCACAGCTTGCGGAAATGCTGCATGGCCGCAATGCCGGCGTGATGTGGACTTGGGAGATTGACTTCCATTCGCCCTGGGGAAGCTATGCCTTCACCCGTGCCAACTGTTTCCATGCGGCCAGCCGGGCCGCCTTGGACTCGCGCCGTCTCTCGCAGGAGATTGCCGCCTTCCGCTCCGTGCCACGTCAGTTTGCCATATTCTACAGCATTCCATCCTTTTCGGACACGGGGCACTACACCCGCCTAAGCAATCTCTACCAGGGTGCGTTCTTCCATGGCGTCACGCCTGGCTTTGTGACGGAGCGTCAGCTGGCCAACGCCGACTGGCGTCCCGACGTCCGTCTGGTTCTGGCGCCGGACACCCGTCGTGTCGAGGAGCGGACTTTCCAGGCGCTTGAACGCCTGGTTGACGCCGGAGTCACGGTCGTGAGGTTTGGGGAGCAGTGCCTTGGCCAGGACGAATACGGACACGATGTGGCTGCCCGAAAGCCCTCTCTCGCCAGGATGGTCTGCCTGCCCATCCAGGAACCGGAACAGTATTTCCCCGTGCTGCGGGACCTCTTCCGCAGGCACGGCGTGGCTCCACGCCACCAGGTCACAGGGGAGAACGGGGAGCCTCTTTGGGCGCTGGAATTCCGCTGCTCTGCGGACGGCGCGCTGCTCTACGCCATGAACTGGGCCAGGCATCCCCAGCATATCCGACTGCCGAAGGGCGTATGGCAGGAACTGTTCGACGAGCGACCGTCTGCTCCCGAAAGAACCATGCAGCCTCTGGAAGTGAGGCTCTTCCGTCGATGCGACGTGGTTTCGGATGCAGGAAATTGACTTGGGCGGTCGTTGACGGGAACCTGCGCCAGTACGCGTGACATTGGGACAGTGGGACACTGGCGCGTTTGGTATTCAATGCCCTGTTGAGACATTTGGGGCTCATAAGTCCCATTGCTTTTTTGGGTAATGCCTCACCGACTGGTACTGACTGCGCGGAGTGCAGTCTGCCAAAACCGCCACTTGTGCTTGGTTTCATAGACAGGTTTGGCAGGCCGCGCTCCGCGCGGCCAATACGGCGTCCGGCCTGTATCAGTGAGTAAAGGTAGCGGCGGCGTCCTTGCCGCCGTCAACACGACGCACGAAACACAGGCGACGGCGGGGACACCATCGGTACACCCCGTGTTTCATGGGAGTAAGGGTAGCGGCGGCGTCCTTGCCGCCGTCAACACGACGCAGGAAACACGGTGTGTTTCATAGGAGGGATTGCTTTTTTTTGCGGGAGTGTCCCACAATTTGTCTGGGGTGTGTCTTGACAGATGTTTTTGGAAGGTGATATTATATGGGCGCGATTGTCGTGCTGTCACAGTGGCACGGCGACGGAGACTTTTTTCTGCATCTGGACAAATGGCATATACGACACGAAAAGACCTTTTTCGGAAAGTTCACGAGCGAGACGATGCGGCATGGCGGAAGTTTGATGAAATGTACACTCCCATGATTCTTCTGCGCGCCAAAGACCTTCGGCTGATGCCGTCGGAGGTCGATGAACTCAAGCAGAATGTGCGGTTGGCTGTGTTCAAGAACGACGCTTGCGGTCGCCATAATCCTGAATTGGGGCGTTTCCGCGACTATCTGCGCCGAATCATCACCAACTGCGCCTACGATATCCTCAATGCGAGAAAAAGCAGCATTCAGGTCGCCTCCGTGCCGGAGAAGGAGGACGAAAGCAGCGACCAGGCGTTTGAAGATGAGTGGCGGCAGTACATTCTCGAAAAGGCGATGGAGGAGGTGCGCGCCCACTGCGATGAGACCACCTTCATGGCCTTTGACCTTTACGGGCGGC
>JAFRLP010000444.1 GCA_017431185.1 Victivallales bacterium
GTGACCCCGCCCATGGCCATCGTGCTCTGCTCCGGAGACCATGACCACGCCACCAGCCGCGCCGGCTACAACGGCGTGACCGACTGCACTTCGGCGTCAGCCGTGGCTGGCGCAGGAAAAGCCTGCGCGTATGGTTGCCTGGGCATGGGGACATGCGCAAGAGCCTGTCCCTGGGACGCCATCGAGATGGTCAATGGGCTGGCCAAAGTCCATCGGGAACTCTGCGTCGGCTGCGGCAAATGCGTGGCGGCCTGCCCCCGTCATCTCATCAAACTGGTTCCCCGCACGGCGCAAGTCCATGTCTTCTGCAGTTCCCCCGAACCATTCAAGGTCAAGAAGGACGCGTGCAGCGTAGCCTGCATCGGATGCCGCAAATGCGGGCGCGCCTCCCAGCCTGGCCAAATGACCTTCAATGGTTTCCTGGCCGCCGTCAACTACGAGGACGCGCCAGCGGCCAGCGTCTGCGAGTCATGCCCGGCCAAATGCCTCCGCACCACCGATGCGCCGCTCCCCGCCTCCTCCAGTCTGACGGCAGCAGCCAAGTAACCGCGCCACCAGGAGAAAACCATGAGCTTCTATCCACAGAATTTCTTCTTTCCCGGCGGCGTCCATCCCGATGACCGAAAGGTGGCCGCCACAGCCCCCATCGCCACCCCGCCGCTGCTGCCAGTCTATACCGTGCCGCTCTCCATGCACATCGGCGCACCGGCCAAACCCATCGCCAAACCCGGCGACAAGGTGCTCAAGGGGCAGCTTCTGGCCGAGGCCGGCGGTTTCGTCTCCGCCCCCATCCACTCCCCCACCAGCGGAATACTTGGGCCGATGGGCACCTGCAAGAACCCGCTGGGCATGACCATCCCCTGCTTCACCGTCAAGAGCGACGGCGAGGACAAGGGCATTGAGCCCTGGGAGCCGCTTGACCCGCACAACTCCAGCCCCGAGGAACTGAAAAAGCGCGTGGCGGATGCGGGCATCGTCGGCATGGGCGGGGCCTCGTTCCCCACCATTGTCAAGCTGTCGCCCAGCAAGCCAGTTGACGTGCTGGTGCTCAACGGAGTCGAATGCGAGCCGGGGCTGACTGCCGACCACCGCCTGCTCCTGGAGCACGGCGACATGGTGCTGGCGGGTGCGGTCACCTGCGCCACCATCCTTGGCGTCAAAGACATCTACGTCGGCATCGAGGCCAACAAGCACGACGCAGCCACCTACATGGCGGAGATGGCCGTCAAATACGGGGTCAAGGTCTGCGAACTGAAAGTGCGCTACCCACAAGGCGCCGAAAAGCAGCTCATCTACGCCATCACGGGGCGGAAAGTCCCCACGGGCGGACTGCCGATGGACGTGGGGTGCGTCGTCGCCAACGTCGGCACCTGCGCCGCCATCGGCGAGGCCGTGCTGCAGGGGAAACCGCTCTACGAAAGGGTCACAACCATCACGGGACGCCCCATCGTCAAGCCGGGCAAATGGCTGTTGCGTGTCGGCACGCCCTACCGCGAGGCCATCGCCTTCGCGGGCGGAGTCACGGAAGACCCCGCCAAAATCATCAGCGGCGGCCCCATGATGGGCTTCGCCATCTACGACCTGGACATTCCAGTGATGAAGAACACATCAGGTCTGCTGCTGCTGACGGCGGACGAAATCGTCCAGTACGAACCGCATTCCTGTATTCGGTGCGGACGGTGCAACGACACCTGCCCGATGCAACTCCAGCCTTCCATCATGACAGTCTTCTCGGAAAATGGGCGTTATGAGGATGCGGAGCGTTGGAACGCGATGGATTGCATCGAATGTGGCTGCTGTTCGTACATCTGCCCCGCGCATCGACCGCTCGTGCAGCTCATTCGCCGTGCCAAGGCCGACATCGGCGCACGTCGCCGTGCCGCCGCAGCAGCCGCAAAGAAATAGGATTGAGTCATATTCCAGGGTGAAAGATATGCCAGAAGAGAGCAAATCCATTCGACTTCCAGACCCGGGCAAATTGCTGGTCAGCAGTTCACCGCACGTGCGGGCGCAGGGTGGAATTCCGCAAATCATGTTCATGGTCCTGCTGGCGTTGGCGCCCTGCGTGCTTGCCGGCGCCTGGATTTTCGGCTTGCGGGCGCTCTGGGTGATATTCACCACCACTGTGGCCGCCGTGGCGGTGGAGGCGCTGTGCAACCGTCTGATGCATGACCGTCTCTCCATCGGAGACGGCAGCGCCGCCGTCACAGGCATGATTCTCGCCCTGACGCTGCCGCCTGTCCTGCCCACCTGGGTTGGCGTGCTGGGCGCGGCCATCGCCATCATCCTGGGGAAAATGGTCTATGGCGGACTGGGGTTCAACCCCTTCAATCCCGCTCTGGTGGCACGCTGCGCCCTGCTGCTGGCCCTTCCGACCTTGATGACCCATTTCACAGACCCCACCATCCCCAAGGAGAAGGAGCCGCTGGACAAAAAGGCTGTCGTGCAAGTCGAAAAGAAAGCGGAGGCGCCAAAGGGGGTGCGGCAACGGTTTGCCTGGACACCGCTGGATGCGGTTTCCGAGGCCACTCCCATCACCTACCAGAAGCAGAAGGAACTTCCGCGGGAAGAGGATGGATACGTCATCACGACGGTCACTCCACGCGGACTGCGCCACCACATCCGCCGCCACACCTGCTGGGACCTGTTCCTGGGCAACATCCCCGGAAGCACGGGCGAAACCAGCAAACTGGCCATTCTCATTGGCGGGCTGTTCCTGCTGGCGTTGGGCATCATCCGCTGGCAGGTGCCAGTCTTCTACCTGGGGACATTCGCGGTCATCACGCAAATCGCCCACATCGCCAATCCGTCGGTCTATCCACCTGCACTAGTGGCCTGCCTTTCAGGCGGAATCTTCTTCGGGGCATTCTTCATGGCGACCGATATGGTCACCACCCCTCTGACCCGCATGGGGGCCGTGGTGTTCGCCGTCGGCTGCGGGGTGATCAACGCGGTCATCCGCCTGTGGGGCACCTACCCCGAGGGAGTCACCTTCGCCATCCTGCTCATGAACGCCCTCACGCCCCTGATAGACCGCTACACTGCGGGGCATCCCTTCGGTTTCCATAAGAAGGAGGCAGCCAAAGCATGAAACCGCTCTTGTCATTCATCCTCAGCCTCGGAATGGTCTGCCTGGTCGGAAGCGCCGCCCTGGCCTGGGTCAACCAGACCACGGCGAAACCCATCCAGAAGGCTCAGCAGCAGGCGCTGGAGACCAGCCTGAAACTGGTTCTCCCTGCGGAAACCGCCACCACCGAAGCACTGCCCGTGCCGGATGTCTCCCCTGCGGACGTCCGCTTCTTCCGTGCCTTGGACAAAGAGGGGCATCTTCTGGCATACGCCGCCCAGGCGACCAGCCCAGTCACGGGCTTCAAAGGTCCCGTCAAAGTGGTGGCTGGCCTGGAAAAGGACGGCAAAGTCCGTGCCGTAATGGTCACCGAGCACACGGAGACCCCCGGCCTGGGCACCAAGGCCACCGACCGCCATGCCGTCAAGTCCCTCTGGGCAGTCCTTGCAGGAAAAGCCCAGGACGACCCGTTCCCGCCCAATGCATTCCTGGACTCTTTCTCCGGCATGCAGGCAGCCAAGGGATTCGAAATGGACAAGGGCGACCCCAAAAACGCAGTGGCGCACGTTTCAGGGGCCACTTACAGCAGCCGTGCCGTCATCTCCGCCGTTGACGCGATAGGCGAGGCCTTCCGTCAACTCAAAGACGCCCAATAAAACCGAGAGGTAACGCAATATGTCTCTGTTCAAGGAACTGACCAAAGGATTGTGGAAGGAGAATCCGGTGCTGGTGCTGATGCTGGGCATGTGCCCCACCCTGGCCGTCTCCAGCAGCGCCAAAAACGCCCTGGGCATGGGCATCGCCACCACGTTTGTGCTGCTGGGCAGCAACATGGTCATCTCCGCCATCCGCAAACTCATCCCTGAAAAAGTCCACATTCCGTGCTACATCGTGGTCATAGCGGTGTTCGTGACCATCATCGAGAAACTGATGAGCGCATACGCGCCAGCGGAATTGAACAAGGCCCTTGGCATCTACATCCCGCTGATTGTGGTAAACTGCATCGTGTTGGGCAGGGCCGAGGCCTTTGCGGGACGCAACGGTGTCGTCGCCTCCGCTCTGGACGGCATCGGCATGGGACTCGGCTTCACACTCGCACTCACCGCCCTGGGAGCCGTCCGCGAATTTCTGGCGGATGGAACGCTTTTTGAACTTCAGGTCGTCCCCGGCTGGCAGCAATTCGTGCTCCTGAAATTACCGGCGGGGGCGTTCATCGTGCTGGCCGCCTTCCTGGGAATCATGAACGCCATCAAGTTGCGCCAGGCGCGTCGAGAGGGCAAAACCTATACTCCGCCAGAACTGGGCTGCTCCACCTGCCGTCTTTGCGACCTGGGAAAATCAAAGAACTAGCCGTCTCCCCAAGCCCCCATCTTATTCAGTCCGTGCCTTCTCTGACGGCGCGGATTTTTTTTGCCTCCTGATTCTGGTAGCACTAGAAACATTACATCCATTACGTGGTCACCCTGGTCGTCTATACGGGGAAACGACATTGGAACGCCAGCCGTTCCCTACGCAAGATGGTGAAAGTGCATCCGCCATTCGCCCTTCAGGCACAATATGCCGCACAGAAACGTCTCATCAGGGAAAAAATCCATTCCACCTGCGCCCTTTTCGCACGGCTGCGGGATCAAGCATTTTTCCATCGCCAACGGCTCCAAAATCTTTTGGATTGTTCATGGTGCCTGTTCAGAAGGGTTCTCAGTGTGCCCTCTGGTTCACAGCTGAATAGTCACAAAAGCCAAATCTCACCTTGACAAGGGAAGACGGATGATTTGCAGCGAGCCAAACGGCACGCTTCCCAGTTCTCTGCACACCACGGGGCATTTGGCACGAAACAGGCAATAAACGGGAATGTCGTCGTATTCGGAGAGCGTCTCGAAATTGCCCTGCCCTTTGGCGATAACCAGGTCGGCCTTTTCAAGATGTGTTCGAAAAGCCGAAGAGCACTGCTCCAACACCACGCCAGGCACACGGCTGCCAGTGGCGACCCACGGATAGCCGCCAAGTCCCGACGCCTCCAGATCCTGTGCATTCACGTCATTGAGCACGCCTGGCGAGCGCACTCCCAGCGTCACCCGTCCAGCGGGAAACTCCTGCAGGAGACGTGCGTCAAAAACCGCCTCGCCGCAATTATCCAGGATATAGAAAACATGCTGTGCAGTGGCGACACGCTCACGTATCTCCTCCACCATCGCCATGTCCACGGGCATTCCCACCACTTCCAGAAGTTGGCGGCGTGCTGCCTGGACAAGGTCATATCCGTCATCAATCCCGAAATCTATGATGTTGCCACCGATGGCCAGGCGCAGCAGCAAGGCAAAGCATTCCGATTGCCGTGAAATCTCCCCCTCCAGCCCTGCCAGCACATGCTTTGCCAGCTCCGTGCTGACATCCTTTTCCCGACGATAGAGGTCGCATTCCTCGCCATATCGTTTCACCAGCGTTTCCAGCATCACCCCAGAGACGGCGGCTGGAGTCGCATCCCAGGGCATGCGATCGCGCAACGTCTCCGTCAAAAGCCGTGTGACACGATTCTGCTCATCGACATCGACAGAAACACGATGCGAAAGCCCAAGCAATTGTGAAAGCAGACAGGGAAGACACTGGGATTGGAGCTTCATTTTACAACACTAGCCACTAGGATTCTCTATAATGAATACATAATATACACCCAAAAACACGTTTGGACAATCGCTTTGCCAATTTTTTCACTTTCTTGATTTGATTTTACAATTTTTCCGTGTATTGTATGGTAAAAACAAAGGAAAAACAAGATGACATATACGATTGACACCCATATTCATACCCATGCCTTGTCAGACTGCTGCGAAGATCCCTTGATGACCATAGAGAATATCGCGCGGCTGCTTGCTTCCCGTGGTTTTCGTGCAATGGCGGTTACCGACCATGTGTGGGACAATCCAGCCATTCCCTGCAATGAGTTTTATCGGCTTCATCCAGCCAGAGGCGTGTTGAAGCAGTGCGCAGAGATTCATTCAGGGAAATATCCGCTCAAGGTTTTGGCAGGCTGCGAGGCTGACATGCGCGCTCCAGGTGAGTTTGGCATCACGCCTGCGCTAAAGGAAAAACTGGACTTGGTAATCCTGTCCACCAATCATTTTCACATGCGGGAGTTTGTGGAACAGCCCAGGCCTGCCACTCCAGCAAACCTTGGCAAGTCGATGGCCGCATTTTTCCGTTCAGGCGTGTGTTCTGGCCTGGCGGACATACTTGCCCATCCCCTGTTTCCCATTGGCTACGAAGAACTGTTCGACCAGACCATCGCCACATTCTCGGACGAAGAACTCGTGGCACTCTGCGGAGAGGCGGCCATACGCAAGATTGCGCTGGAAATCAACGCAGGAGTTCTTCACAGCATCGAGAAACATGGCTGCTCCCAGGAAAGCTACCTGCGCATTTTCACCTTGGCCAGGCAAATCGGTTGTCGTTTCACCTTTGGCAGCGATGCACATTGCCTTGCCGACTTCGATGAAATCCAGCGTTGTGAGACCTTTGCCAAACAAGCGGGAATCACGCCCAGTCTATTGATTGACATTCCTCCCATGAAACACGGGTGTTTCATGGGAGCTGTTGACGACGGCGAGGCCGCCGTCGGTACCTCCAACTGAATCCTGCACCTTCCCCGTGTCCACAAACCTCATCCAAGGAACATCAGCATGAACAGAAGATTCACTCTCATTGAATTGCTTGTCGTGATTGCCATCATCAGCATTCTGGCGGCAATGCTGTTGCCGGCATTGTCGAAAGCGCGTGGCAAGGCACGGCAGACAGCCTGCGTCAACAAACTCAAGAACATGGTCACGGCAATGCTTATGTATGTGGATGAATATGAGGGCTACTGCCTGCCAAACGTGGGGGACAGCAATCAACAGCTTCACATCTGGGGCAAGAACTGGTACAGTTCCATCACTGGCTACATGGGGCTGCCACTGCGCACTGGTCCCTACTCCGCTGACTACTACCCATCCCCAAATCCGGGAATCATCACTTGCCCGGACGGGATTGCCCACCCGCCCTCCTGGTCTTATACCCGTGCCGGAAGCAACTACGGATATCGCATCGACTGGGGTATTCCGATGATTGGCTACACTTACAACATCTGGCAGGAAAGAGGACCAGAATGGAGGCTTCAGAAAATCGCTGTCTTCCAAAAGCCCAGTTCGATGTTCTTCCTGGCAGATGGCAATGACAGCATGGCGAACCAGACGGATGTGACGAAAATCTACCCTGGCGCCACCTGCAACATCGCCTATCGCCATGCAGGACAGGCCAACGCATCCTATCTGGACGGACATGTTGCCGCCACCAAGAAAATGGAACAGTACGTCGAATAGATAAAAGATGTTCATGCACACTCCTTACCGTTTTTCCGCACTTCTCCTCTTTGCTCTCCTGACCATGGCAATGCCCTGGGCATCGGCGGCGATCTATACCCAGGACGACGACGGGGTGACAGTCAAAACTCCTTTTGCACAGCTCTGGTTTTCCAGAAAACAAGGCTACACCCTGCGAAAACTTACTGTCGGCAACCATTCGGTCGAGGCTGCAGGGGGAGTTGTCATCTGGTGGGACGGCGAACCAGACACCTACAGAAAACGCTATCCGGCGCCCGAAAAACCAGTCCATCTCTCTGGACAGCCCGCCGAATGCGTCATTCGAGAGCTGGGCAATGGTGAAGTGGAATTATGCGTGAAGCGTACCTTTAGTGGCGGCAGCGTGATGGAACGGATGGTCTTTGACGACTCCTGCCAGGCCAAGGGAACTCTCGATTTCCACTACTCCCAAAGACCATTCGCACTTGACTACGCCCTACATGCCTGGAACATCAGCGGCACGAAAGGAAGGGGTATCTTTTATCCCGAACAAACCCATGACATCGCCATCAGGGAGGACTATCCGTGGAAACTCACACCGTCCTGGAACTATTTTTACAATTCGGAGCTGGGGGTTGGAGCAGGGCTCGTCGCGCCCCAGGACGGCGGCCCATGGCAGAGTCTGGTCGGCAACACCAAAAGCCCTGCCGATGGTCTCGACATGGATGTCACTCTTCTGAAACTGACCACGCGTCCCTTGCGGCACGATGCGGTTCCTGGCACTGTTCACCTGAATTTCGGTTTGCTGCTGGGAGGGACGCCAGAACTGGCCGAAGGCTTGTCATTGGCACAACTCCCCGCCCCTCCTGACTTGGAAGTGGAGAATCTCCGCCTAGATCGACTGTGCGTCGAGCCAGGTGGTGAGCAGCGACTGACAGCCAGACTGGTCAACCATTCCGCAACTCCCTGCCCCGTTACCGTAGAGGTCGAGGCAGAATGGAGTCTGGGGCAAAAGACCTCTCTTGTCAAGCCAGAGCCCGTGGTCATCCCAGCTCATTCATCCTATCAATACATGCGGAATTGGACTTTCCCCACCGATGTATCCTGGGGAGTGGAAATCTGCCTTCGAGTCCAAGGCAAACAGGGGACGGCGCTGACAGCACGGGAGTTTTGTGGGGTGAGCAATCGTGCAGCAAGACTTGTTGGCCTGGGTATCTGCAACCCTGCCTTCTGCGGCACCCCTGGCACTGAGGATGCCTGGACAGAGGCGTACCGCAGGAACTATGTCGGTCTGCTCGAATACTACTGCTGGTATCCTTCCGGCATCGGCGGACTGGCCCCGACAGAAGAGAGCTGGCATCCCCATATGGACTTGGAGGGAATGA
>JAFRLP010000445.1 GCA_017431185.1 Victivallales bacterium
ACTGGCTGCCATTTGCGGTCTGGTCATGGCGGCATTTCCCCTCGCAGGCGCAGAACTGGTCCGGGACACGGTTCTTCAGGCGGAAATCCTCATTCCGGAAAGGGCCAATTCGATTGAACGGTATGCATCGGACGAACTGGTGTTCCATCTGAAAAAGATTACGGGGCATGAGTTCCCTGTCAGAATACGCCCGACGCCGGGAAAGCACCTCATCCGAATCGGCAGAGCAGCCCGTGCCACTGCGGAATTGCGTGAACCGAATGCGGGAGTGGTGTCAATCGGCAAGGACTGCATTGACCTTTTTGGCTGCGACGATCCCAATAAGGATCCGCTGCTGTTCGAGACCTCCGCCGGAACGCTGTTTGCCGCTTATGACTTTCTGAACCGGGAACTGGGGGTTCGCTGGCTTTGGCCTGGCGAGGATGGACTCGTTCTGAAGAAACAGACCTCCTTGTCGTTTGAGCCTGTGGAACGTCGGACGGGCATCCCCCTGCGTTTTGTCCAGTGGCGGCAGGCAGGCATCCACAGGGCGAACTGGGCGAATCCCGGCAATGCCGACCGTTTTCTCCGCGATACCACCATCTGGCTCCGCCGACACCGTTTCAGCATGGCATGCAATCTGAACTATGGCCATGCTTTTACAAAATACTGGGAGAAATACGGAAAAAGCAAACCGGAGATATTCAATCTGCTGCCGGATGGCCGCCATCATGCCGATCCATTTTATTTCAACGGAAGACCATCCCTTATTTCCATGTGCGTTTCAAATCCGGAACTCCACCGGCTCATTCTTGCCCAGAACAATCGTAAGGGAATTCTCAATCTCAATGAAAACGACACGTCGGGAAAATGTGTATGCAGCGAGTGTCTGAAATGGGACGGCAATCCAGACGATTCACGTGTCCGAAATGCAGCGGACGCTTTCCGGGCAGACGACCCGGCTTGGTATAAAAAGCTCGGGTCGGTGTCCAACCGTTATGCCACATTCATCGATGCCGTTCGGAAACTGGCGGAAAAGGATGTAATCATAGCGGGAATCTATGCCAATTACACCGAGCCGCCGTCAAACAATATCCGGCTGGATCCCAATGTCATTCTCCGTTATTGTCCGCCCCTGATGTATCCCTGGACGGCGGAGAAAATCAACCGGGCCAAGCACATTTGGCTGGGGTGGAGCAATACCGGCGCCTCGATGATGTTCCGTCCGAATTTTACTTTGGACGGGCATAATTTTCCGCTGGACTATCACCGCGAGTTCGTTGATATCTTTGATTTTGCCCGTTTAAACGGAATGGTCGCGGTCGATCTCGATTCCCTGACGGGGGCATTTGGAGCCAATGCCTTGACTTTGTATGCCATTGCCGCCAAGTGCGGGGAAGGATTCGAAAAAAGCTGCCTGGAAATTGAAAACGAATTTTTCACCGCCTTCGGAGCTGCCGGGGATTTCATTCGCAGCTATTTCCAGCAGGCATCGCAGGCAGCCGGCGAGGGAGGGCGCGTTATCGGCAAGAGCAATGCTGTCGAAGGCAGTTCCATTTTTGCCAGTTTCTTCATGGTCGCAGAGAGGATCTTCACACCCGACCGTATGCAGGAGATGGAGGCGACGCTGGTTCAGGCGGAGAAGGCAGTGGCGGATGATCTGGTTGCCGCCCGCCGCGTCCGATTTCTCAAGACTGCTTTTGAGGACTGTAAACTGACGCTTGCCGTTCAGAACGCCTATGAGAAATATCGGATTGATAGCGAGACGAAAAATTTGAGAAGACAATTGGTAAAACTGAAAACCCATCGGATAAAGCATGAACATACGGGCGGGTTGAATATCGGTTATATGCAGCAGATGGAAACCCGTTTCTGGCCGTGGAATCTGCTTGCCGTCGAGGAGGATGCCGTCCGTTTGCAGCCGTGGTTCGTTTCATTGGATGTCCAGGGCAGCAATTTTGACTCCTGCCATTGGCTGAAATACAGCACGGATGCTCATCTTGAAAGGCAGGCGGCGGGTAAAGACTGGGAGACCAGCAGCCGCCGTTTTGACTCCCCTGTATGGTATCGCACGGAATTTTCACTTTCCCCGCAAGAGGCAAAAAGCGGAATCTCGCTGAAATTCGGGGCGGTCGATGGTTCAGGAGAATATTATGTCAATGGTCAATTGAGCCACCAGCGACCTTATCCGTACCAGGGTGACGCCGATTCGTGGAAGAAAGGTTTTTGCTTCAATGTGCATGCTTCATCCCTTCAGGCCGGGAAAAATGTCCTGCTGGTCAAGCTCACGAAAAAGGCAGGGCTTTCCGGAATTTGGCGGGCGGTCTATCGTGGCAGGCCCGTCAACGAACCAAATGGGGACGCGGGAAAATGAATTTCTCACTGCTCAGCTGCTGTATGTGCGGGAAATCGCCGGAAACAGCAATTCAGACCGCGAAGGAAATCGGGTTCTCGGCTATCGACTGGGTAACGCTTTGCGGCAAAACACCAGATTATCTGCGCAGAATTACCTTGGATGCCGGACTGGAAATCGGAACCTACACATTTGTCCTCAAAGATTTTCCTGACAGAAAATGGCATGATGCGGCAAAACGGGAGATCGCCAATGCGGTCGCACTGGGTGCATCCGCAGTGATGCTCCCGCCGTCGGAGATAGCTGGAATCCATGATCGGGTTCTGGCACGCAGGCTATGGATGGAAGCACTGTCCGAAATCGTTCCCCTGGCAAATCGCGCAAACCTGATTTTTACAATCGAGAATTACGCCGGGGTCTATTCCCCCTGCATTACCTATGATGATTTTCTTGAATTCCGCAAGGAGATATCTTCCCTTTGCCTGACCTTTGACTGTGGCAATGCGTTTACCGGAGAAGACCCAAGGGCATCTTTGCAGAAAAGCATTCCATATATTGAGAATATCCACATCAAGGACTGGAGCAAATCCCGTTGTCCGCAGTCAGCCGGAAGTTGCAGAATGCCTGACGGCATGTGCTATGATATGACCCTTCCCATGAACGGAATCGTGCCCATTCGAGAACTCATGGCGGATTTGGGCAGGCTGGAATACCGAAGGAACATTGTCCTTGAATACATCTACGCGGATTATCCGTTGCCGGTCCAGCGGAAGATGCTTGCGGAACTGAAGGATATTTTGCACGAGTGACGCCTGAAATCCCGGCTTCCGATTGCCTGATGAGTAAAGGTAGCGGCATCTCGCCACCGTCAACACAGACCACGAAAACTTGCTGCGTTTTCATAGGAGCAATGTCGTAGGCCACAGGCACCTCGCTGGACTGGCTGCACCCCTACAATCCTTGTAGGCGGCGATGTTTGCAAAAAAACGCACCTGCCAGCCGCAAACTGCCAAAGGTGTGCTATATTGAATACGCTTGTGCCTCCCAAAGAAAAGAACCATCGGAGAGTAGAATAATGAAAAATGCTGGCTTGGGTTGTGGCGTATTCCTGGCGATAGCCGTCGTGTTGTTCCTTGTCCTGCCGCAGGATGTTGCAGGCACGGCAGCAGCCTATGGCAGCCTTTTAAGCATTCCGCTGTTCATCATCGGCCATTTCATCGAGGGATACGACCGCTGGAAATGGGCCGCCTGGGGTGCTTGCTGGGTGCTCTGCATCGTTGCCGCCTTTGTCCATCCCATGAAGGGGGAGGAACAGAAGCCCGAAGACAAGGAGCAGACCGAACAGACACAGGCCGCCAAGGTTGACGAAAAGGGCGAAAAGAAGCAGGCCAAAGGCAGCCAGACCACTGCCAAGCAAAACCAGGCCACTGCCAAGCACAACCAGGCTCCGCGCAAGACCCTTGACGAGGTGATGGCGGAACTCGATGGCCTCATCGGACTCAAGGAGGTCAAGGCGGAGGTGCATAAACTGGTGGACTACACCAAACTCGTGCAGGCGCGCCGCGAACAGGGGCTGAAGGTCGCCTCCATGTCCTATCACTGCGTGTTCACCGGCAGCCCCGGCACAGGAAAGACCACTGTGGCGCGGATGCTCGGCGACATCTACCGCGAACTCGGCATCCTGAAATCAGGGCATCTGATTGAGACCGACCGTTCGGGACTGGTCGGCAGCTATGTCGGCGAAACCGCCAAGAAGACCAATGAACTCATCGACTCCGCCCTGGACGGCGTGCTTTTCATCGACGAGGCGTACGCGCTCGCAGGAGGAGGCAAGAGCGACTACGGCGCAGAGGCCATCGCCACTCTCCTCAAGCGCATTGAGGACGACCGGGACCGCCTCGTGGTCATCGTCGCAGGATACTCCGAGGAGATGAAGGCATTTCTGGACTCGAACAGCGGCATGAAGTCACGCTTCACCCGCTACATCCATTTCCCCGACTACACGCCCGAGGAACTCGCCGACATGTTCCGCCTGCGCGCCAGGAAGAACCAATACCAGCTCACCGCTGAACTCGACGCGGGACTGAACAAGCTGATGGCCCGCTTCACCAAGCACAAAGACCGCCAGTTCGGCAATGGCCGGTTTGTCCGCAACCTCTTCGAGGCCTCCCTGGAACGCCAGGCCATCCGACTCGCAAACACCAAGGACTACTCCAAGGAGCAACTGGTCACCCTTACCTTGGCGGATGTGGACGAGAAGCTCGCATCCCTCGACAACGAGACCGTCACCGTCGAGGAGGCGCTCAAGCAACTGGATGAGCTGATTGGCATGAAGAACGTCAAGCAGGAAGTGCGCAAAATCGCCGAGTTCGTGCAGATTGCCAAGGAGCGCGAGAACGCAGGCATGAAGAACGCCCAGCTCAGCTACCACTGCGTGTTCACCGGCAACCCTGGCACGGGCAAGACCACCGTCGCCCGCATCCTGGCGAAAATCTACAAGGCCCTGGGTGTGCTGGACAAGGGGCATCTGGTCGAGACCGACCGTTCGGGGCTGGTCGCCGAATACGTCGGGCAAACCGCAATCAAGACCAACAAGCTCATCGACGAGGCCTTGGGCGGCGTGCTCTTCATCGACGAAGCATACACGCTGGCCGTGGGCGGCTCCAACGATTACGGCAAAGAGGCCATAGACACCCTGCTCAAGCGCATGGAGGACGACCGTGACCGCCTCATCGTCATTGTCGCAGGATATCCTGCCGAGATGAACAAGTTCATTGACTCCAACCCCGGCCTGCAATCGCGCTTCACACGCTACATCAACTTCCCCGACTACACCACCCGCGAACTCGCCGACATGTTCCGGATGTACGCCAGGAAAAGCCATTACGTGCTCTCGAAGGAATTCGACGAGAACCTGATCGCGGCCATCGCGTTCAAGACCAAGAACCGCGACAAGAATTTCGGCAACGGACGCTTTGCGCGGAACCTCTTCGAGACGGCGGTCGAGCACCAGGCGGGACGTCTGACCACCCTGGAAAACCGCACGCCGGAAATGCTCAAGACCCTTGAACTCACCGACATCGGCCTTGTCATCAAGGACAAAGGCAAGGAAGAGAAAAAATAGCCGGCCAGAATCCAAGGAGGATGGATGGGGCGCCTCTTGGGAAACCGCCGCCTCCAATCCTCATCCCCCAACCCGCCATGCGCAATTCCGATTTTCTAGGCAAAGAGCCAGTGGGCCGTCTGCTATGGCGGTTCACGCTTCCCTCATGCGCCTCCATCACCATCAACTGCCTGTATAACCTGGTTGACCGTCTGTACATTGGCCGCGGCGTGGGGGCGGACGCCATGGCCGGCCTCTCCCTCACCTTCCCGTACATGATCATCCTGGCGGCGTTCGGGATGATGGTGGGCATGGGGTCCTCCGCCGTGATATCGATTCTCCTGGGGGAACAGCGGAAGGGGGACGCGGAAAAGGTGCTGGGACAGGCGGTGGCGATGTGTCTGCTGTTCCTCTGCACGTTCCAGTTCATCGCCCTGTGGGCGCTGGACAGCACGCTTCATCTGTTCGGCGGCACCGAACAGGCCATACCCTACGCCCGCGACTACCTGACCATCATTCTCTGGGGCAATATCTTCCAGCACATCAGCTTCGGCATGAGCAACCTGGTGAGGGCGGAGGGCAACGCGGTCAAGGCCATGGGCATCATCGCCCTGGGCGCAGGTCTGAACATCGCGCTCGACCCGCTGTTCATCTTCGTCTTCAACATGGGAATAAAGGGCGCGGCCTACGCGACCGTGCTGGCCATGATGTGCAGTTCCACTTGGGTGATGTCGCATTTCATTTCGGGACGAGGCACGCTAAAACTCCACTGGCGCAACATCCGCATCTACCCCCGTCTGTTCTGGAGGGTCGTCTCCATCGGCATCTCTCCCTGCCTGATGCAGATTGTCCACAGTGCCGTCGTCATCCTCTACAACCACAGTTTCCGCATCTTTGCGGAAACGCCTGAGCAGGCGACCCACGGCATTGCCGCATTCGGCATCGTCAACACCGTCCTGATGTTTCTGCTGATGCCCACCTTTGGCATCACCCAAGGGGCGCAGCCCATCTTCGGATACAACACAGGCTCACGGCAGTTCGCCAGGGTCATCCAGACCCTCCGCCTGGCTGGACGCCTGGCCACGCTCTGCTGCCTGACCTTTGCGCTGCTGCTTCTCCTGTGCGCCCCCTGGATATCCCTCTGTTTCACCAACGACCCCGCCCTGCTGGAAATCTCCAATTACGGGCTGCGGGTCAATTCCCTGGGCTTCACCTTCATCGGGATTGGAGTCATCACGGGCAACTATTTCCAGTCGGCGGGCAGGGCCTCCATCGCCATCGCCATCAGCCTGAGCCGACAAATCCTGCTGCTGGCGCCAGTGTTGCTGACCCTGCCGCGTTTCTATGGTTTCAAGGGCGTATGGTGGAGCGCACCAGTGTCCGACACCCTGTGCGGAGTTGCCTGCTTCATCATCGTCACTTTTGAGTTGCTGCGACTCAGGCGGCGCCAAAGCCAGACCACGCCAACGCCATAGGACACGCAGACTTGGAACCGCTACCCTCATTTGCACAGGCGGAAATCGGCCTTGCGCATATTTTCCCTGGCATTTCACCGAAGGTATTCCAAAGCCTTGTCGAGGGAAATGTGAAAATCCTCGGAAAGACCAGCCAGGATGTCCTTCTCGTCAACGCCAAGTTGCCTCAGTCTGGATGCATAGACACGAATCCCCTGTTTCAAACCCCGTTCCTTACCTCTCGCCTCGCCAATCTGTATTCCTCGTTCCTCGCCTCTTGCCTCGCCAATCAGTATTCCCCGTTCCTCGCCAAGCTTGGCGGCCTCATCACACAAATCCTGTTCAGCCTTGCACATGTTCATGTACTCCTCGTTGTTTGGAATTTTAAAACGGGCGCCTGTGACCGCCTGAATGACCCTTGCCGTGTCAACCCGAACCATCTGGTAATCCTCATCGCCCTTCACCAGCTGACGCAACGCCTCCTTGTCCTCATGTACCTTTAGATACTTTATCACACTTCTGGAATTTTTCTCGCTGCCGACCAGTTTTTTTTCGGGAACACGACGCAAATCACAATCTCATCGTGTTCCAGAAAGTTCTTCCACGCCAAATCTTCTGTTCCCATTGCGACTCTCCTTATTTTTGCAGATACCATATAATATATACTATAGAAATGCCTTTTCAAGCCTACAAGGAACTTTTTTCATAATTTTTTAGAATTACTCTAAAATTACGTAATAATCATCATCTGACTTTCTTTTATTGCAATAAATTACGCCAGACGAATACGATTACACCCCATCGTAGGGGAAGGTTCACAAGGCCAAGGCAGCCTTGCCATCCTCATTGAATGCCCCTCCCCATATCAACCAGAGCCATCTGGCGATCCGCTTTCTCGCTTTCCATCAGGAGTTTCGGAACAATGTGGGGGAGACCCCTGTCTCCCTTTGAAACGAGCGGACAAATGCCTCGGGACGGGAGAAGTTCAGCCGTTCCGAGATGGCCGCCACCGTCAGATGGGTCTCCCGAAGCAGGCGCCGGGCCTCCTCCATCCGCAATTGCTGGAGATATTTGCCAGGGGAATGGCCATGGCATTGGCTCCACTGTCGCTGAAGAGAACGGAGCGAAAGACCGAAACGGCGGGCGACCTGCGCCAGACTGGGATTGGAGTCATAGTGGTTCTGCAAGTAGGAGGCAACCCTCTGAATGCGCTCCGCGACGTAGGAGGGCGGGACGGCGCGACGTTTCCAGGCCAGCAAGGCCAGCAGAACCAGTCCATAGCACTGGGAGTCGATTTCATCGCAGACGCCGCTCTCCGCACTGCGGTTCAGCAGTTCGCGCACGGCGTCCATCCTCGACCGGAGGCTCTGGTCAAACTCCAGGGGAACGAGCAGCATTTCCTGCGGCAGAAGCCCCAAAAGGGGAATGTCCGCCGAATAGGCGAAATGAAAGGACTGCAACAGTTTTCCGGACGAGGTGATGCGGTGCGTCTCCCCCGGTCGCTTGATGAGCAGATTCGGAAACGGCGCACGATGCAGCGTTCCGTCTATCTCCACCTCGTAGGCAGGGTCTGTGCCCTGGAAATGGAAGCAGAACTGCAAATCCTCCATGCGACGCTCCGGAATATATCCGATGTTCTCCTGGACGCCCGCCCGCAACACCTTGGGATACAGGTGAAACAGCCGTTCATTCTCCTGCAAGGAAATGACGAAGACCCTCTTGGCATCTGATGAGGAAACCACTGGCATGGACACACCCCGACGGCAAAACGAACTATGGCGTAGAATATCTATATCTAAAATAAACGCCTCCCTGCAAAAGTCAAGTCCATCTCCCACAATTCTCAACCAGCCGACACGATGTCGGAAGAGGTTTTCACCACAAAAAAACCTCTTTTTCATTTTGGCGTGAATTATCAATGAAATCTGCACTATTTCTCTATTGAGAAAACAGCCATGCCGTTGTATAATTATTCTGGCTTCATCTTACAATCCAAACAGAAAGGACACCCCCATGCCCCACAGCACAAGCATCATCGACAAGAGCGTGACCTTCCTCCTGGTCTGCGCCTGCCTCGCCCTGGCGGCGGACAGCCTGCTGAAGAACGGCGACTGCGAGACGCTGGCCGAAAAGACCGGCTTGGCGTGCCCCGTCCACGTCAGTTCAGGGCAGCACAGCGGCTCCCAGGGGAAATGGAGCGCCGACACACAGACCGCCCATGGCGGAAAAGCCTCGGCGTTTCTCGAAAAGGAGAACCAGGCTGGCTGGTGCGACCTGGCGTTTGCCACCCCCGCCTTCCCACCGCTGGAGACCCCAAAGGAACTGGAGGTCAAACTCTGGCTCAAGGCGGAGGAGTGTACCTCCGGGCAAATTGTCCTCACGGGGGCGGATGACACCCGACACCAGGCGCTCTGGAAATCGCTGGGCACCTACAGGGGAAGCCATGACTGGAGGGAGCGCGCCTTCCGCATCCCCATCCCGGAGGGGATTCGCAAACTGACCCTCTCCGTCCGCCTGTCCAAAGGAACTGGGAAAATCTGGGTGGATGACGTGTCGCTTGCCTGGCGAGACCTGGACACCCCGCTTCTGTACAATGCGGATTTCGAGTTGGGCACGCAGCCGAACAGAACCATCCCCGTGGGGTGGGAGGAACGTGAGTTCAGGGGATTTGAGGCGAATGCCACCGTCTCCCTCATCCGTCGCGGCTCCGGCAATGCGGTGCAGCTTGCCTGGGTGAGCGGCGGCTCCCGCTTTGGTCTGCAAAGCCAGTTCCTGTCCGTCGGCGCCAACCGTTCCCTGGCCATTTCCGCCAAATTCCGTTGCCAGGACTACCGCCAGTCCGGCTCCGTGCCCGGTGCGTTCCGCATCGAATTCTTCAACGCGCGGAAGGAGGCCATTGGCGATGCCGAGTCAAAGACCTTCACCTCCAAGAACTGGGTGGAGAAATCCTTCGCCTTCACCGCACCAGAGGATTGCGCCTACCTGCGCGTTGTCCTGCTGCTGGCAGGGGAAGGCAAAGTCATGTTCGATGACGTCAAAATCCTCAAGGAGCGGGAGGCTTTCCTGGCCACCTTCCCGCTCCAGGCGGTCAGCGCGCATCTGGAGAACTCCCTCGTCTGGAACCATGGCAAGCCCGTCTTCCACACCTTCGCCGACAGCCCCACCACCCTCAACTTCAATTTCAAGGGAGAAAAGGAGAAATTCCAATCCCCCGCCTTTGTCCTGGAACTGCCCGAATGCCTGGAGTTGGCGCAGTGCTTTGAGGCGCACACCGACCTGGACAGCCCTGTCGTAGAGCCGGAAATCACCGCCATCGCCAAGGACGGCGCACCATACACCCGCTACACCTTCCGCAACACCACTGTCTGGCAACGGCTTCAGCGCAACCACGCCTGGCATCGCGACCTGTCGATGGCCATACTGCCCAGGCCAGGCACCCCCATTCCGTACACCAGCCAGGCATTCTGGCATCTGGAAAACGACGGAAAGGCCAATGCGGAGAGCAGTTTCACCATCACCATCCTGCCGCCGCTCCCCGACCTCCCCCTGCCCAAAGGCTTCCAGGGGGGCTATTGGAGCTGCCAGACATACGATTTCCCCGACCAGGAACTGTTCCTGAAGGTCATCCGCAAATATGAAAAAACCAAGATGACCTGGCGCAAGCGCCATCGTTCCCGCACGGCTCTGGATGATATGCTGAAATCGCGGGGCTGGGCAATGGCGACCGAGGCCCCCTCCTTCGACTACGGCTACAAGTGGGGCATTCCCAAGGACATTCCAGGCCACGAGAAAATCGCCGCCGCCATCCGCAGCCGTATTTTCGACGGCAAACTGGACACCCACAAGCTCTGTCCCGAATACGTTCTCAATGACCCCGATTATGTCGCCTTCGCCCGATTGAGGCTCCAGAAGAATCTCTCTAACCACCATTGCCAGGATGGCGAGGTTGTCACGCTGGACACCGAGCCATGGTCTCCCCTCAAGTGGTGCCAGTGCGAGTTCTGCCGAGCAGCCTTTGCAAAGTTCGCAGGTCTTTCGGCCACGCCGTCGATGGAGGCCATTCTCAAGGACATGTCCGATGACTGGGTACGCTTCCGCTGCAAGCAGATGGCGGACATCATCGGACGCTTCGAGGAATACATCCGCGAAGTCTATCCCAATGCCCTCATCATGGACTACGACTACCTGCTGCCCTATCAGAACGCGGAGGCGCTCAGGAGCCATCTCCGAGGGGTCGCCAAGGACACACGCCTGACGGAACAGCACCTGGACGGACACATCCAGTCCATGTACCACCTGTTCAACGCCTCCGGGTTCGACTATGTCCAAATCAACCACCGCACGCTCAAGAAGTCCTATCACGTCATCCCCGCCATCGACCCGCCAGGCGGCTACCTCCAGCCATTCGAGGTCCTTTCACCCAGGATGTTCGCCCTCAACCTGCTGGCCAGCGCCGCCCTCGGCGCACAAGGCTGGTGGATATACACGGACTCCGACACCGACGGACTCTATTTCGTGGAAATCCAGAAGGCGATGGCGGAAATCGCACGCCTGGAGGAGTACTTCGCCACCCCCGAAACCGACGGACTGAGCGTGGTGGACGGCGCAGGCCCCGCCTTCACCAGGGAGAATGCCGTGCGCTTCGCGACGCGCCAACTCCCTGACGGACGCATCCTCCTCTCCCTCTTCAACTTCGCCCCGGCGCATGCCGACGTCTCCGTCGCGCTCGCCCAAGGCACGCTGGCTTCCGCCCAAGACGCCCTGACTGGCGAGTCCAGCCCCGTCCCGGCCAACGGCGCACTGCCCTGCACCATCCCCGCCGAGTCCGCCATGCACCTCTTCCTGAAATAAAACCAACGCAGGAGAATACCAATGAAAAAACGCAATCAATTCACGCTCATCGAATTGCTGGTCGTCATAGCCATAATCGCCATACTTGCGTCCATGCTTCTGCCGGCTCTGGCCAAGGCACGTGACAAGGCCCGGACAATCGCCTGCATCAACAACCTCAAGACCATGGGGGTGGCGCTGGCCAACTACATGTCCAACAACGACGACTGGCCCACCTACTACCGCAATGCATCAGGAGGCCTCTGGTTCCAGCTGCTGGCGCAGGAGGGGGCCGTCTATAACTGCGTGAATGGTCAAGTCGCCAGAACCGAAATGGGCACCTTCTGCTGCCCCGCCGAGCCACGCGCCTCCAAATTATACTATTCAGATGATGGGACGCACACCTATTTCCGCTTTGTCCACTATATCATGAACACCGGGGTCAGCGGTGCCAAGGACTTGTACAACAACGCAAGTTACAAAAGGTACTTTGGCTACAGCCACAAGCTATCGAACATCACCCAGCCCTCCGTCGCCATGTATGCCTCCGATCTGGCGAACCGCAAACAGCTCTCCATCAACTGGACTGAATACATCAGCGGCAGGCATGACGGCGGATGGACTGATTTCAACTCCTACAAAGACAGCTATCCCGGCAAAAACAACAGCGTCTTCATAGACGGCCACGCGGACTCCCGCAAATATGCGCAACGCGAAGGCGAGGCGGCAGCAGCCGTTTCATACGGTTCATTGGGATATAAATTCCTCATCAGGGGAGTCGAGTTGGACAGCGGCAATCCGGCACAGTATTAATCAGATGATGGACAAGACGCCGATATGGGCCTGGTGGGGCTGGGAGCCATTGCGGTTTTACCAGACCTCGCAAAGCGCGGTGGAACTGCCGCCGAATTTCTCCGAGGACATGCGCAAATGGTATGACCTGCTCCATTCCGAGGAGACGGTCAAGGCCGCAGCAGACCTGGGAGTCGATTTCGCGGTCACCCATTTCGTCAAGGGCTTTGGGCTTGCCAATGAACGCGGGGAGATGAAGAACACGCGGCTGCTGGCGGAGCGTTGCCACCGACACGGCATCCGTGTCTGCGGGTATCTCCAGTTCGGCACCCTGTTTCACCGCCAGTTTTTTCAGGCAACTCCAGAGGCGCGGCAGTGGATTCAGGTCAAGGAGGACGGCACACCGCAATGGTGGTGCGACAATCCGGAGCGTTACCTCCCCTGCGTCAACGCCGATGGGTTCTTCTCCTATCTCAAGGAGTCCATCCGCATCGGACTGACTGAAACGGGGCTGGACGCCCTGCACTTCGACAACTTCTACTCTCGGCCATGCTACTGCCCCCGCTGCCGCCAGGCATTCCGTTCCGAGACAGGTCTGGAGTTGCCTTCAGAGTCCCTGCTGGAGAAGACGGACACACTTTGGACCGACTCGACGCTCCTGACCTGGATTCGCTGGCGCTGCACCCGCTTGGCACAGCGTCAGCGCGAACTGGCGGAGTATGCGCGTGCCATCAAGCCAGACACGCTCATCATCTGGAACCCCAGCCCCATCCGAGGGCTCCTCAACCAGCCCGCGCTGCGGGCAACCGACCCCAGGCTGCTTGGTCCAGCCACGGGATTCCTCTGGGCGGAGGGTGGCAACTTTCCTAGCATTGCCAAGGACGGCACGCTCGTCCACCAGGCAAACTTCTACAAGACCGCCGAGGCGCTTGGCTATCGCGTGTTCTCCACTGTCTGGACACACGACCGCGAGGGGGATGGCCTGCCCGTCAGCGCCGCCGAAATCGAACTCTACCTGGCGGAGGCAATGGTCTTCCATGGCTGTTTGGGCACCAACTGGCTGCTGCGTCCAGGACGGCTTCAAACCTTGCTGGAGTCTGGTCGAAACAGTCCGCTGCTCGCGGCCTTCGGCCGATACGTCGCCTTCTTCCGCCAACATGAGGAGATCTACGCGCAAAGCAAACCCGACAACCCCATTGCAGTCCAACTCGACTATGACGAATGCATCGCCGACTACCGGAATCTCTACGGGCGATTTCTGCTGATTCAGCAAATCCTCTTGCAGAACCACCTGCCGTTTGACCTGCAATTCACGCCTGGCCAGCGCCATGCGCTTGTCCTGAAGCCTGCCACCGCGCTGCCCCGGACATGGGATGTCAGGAAATCCTTCGCAGGAGAGTACCGCACCTACTGTTCCCTGCCATCAGGCCACGGGGAACTGGCCCGTCAATGGGCCGCCTCTGTCCAGGACACCCTGCCCTGCCAAGTCCTCCAGGCGAAAAACACCACCGTTGCCGAACTGCGCCGTCTCGCGGATGGACGGCACGCCCTCCACCTGCTCCATTACCAGGCCACGGACGAACCTGTCGCCGTCACCTTCCGTCCATCTCCCAGCGCAGTGCATCTCCTGACTCCCGAAGACGAGACCACGCTCTCCCCCGACACCAACGGCGCCCTGACACTCCCCCCATTCCACACCCTTGCCACCCTTATCTGGTGATTTGCCAGAAGGCACTGCAGATATGCTCACCCAACTTGCACCGACTATCCTGAAGACCGGCGAAACCATGCAGGTTTACCGCCTGGAGCCGCCCGATGACTTTGCCCCGCAGCTAGTCCATTTCCTGCGTCACAAGGGCGAAGAGAGCATCCGGGGCATTGCGTCACGCCTGGAGGGGAAATACGTCCCCTGCTGCCAGGACCACTTCTATTTCGGCAAAATCAATGGCCAGATGGTCGGGCATATCTGGTTCGAGTATGGCCGCCACGACCAGCCCATCGCGGATTTCGGGCACGTCTATACGGTTCCAGAGCAGCGCGGCAAAGGGGTGGCCAGCGCACTGCTCCCGTATTTTCGGGCGGACTTCGAGTCCTCCCCCGCCGTTGCAGCCTTCTGCTCCAACTCCAAGGAGGGGATAGCCGCCATCTACATCCGCAACGGCTTTCAACCGATTCTCCCCGGAACCAAGGCGGGCAAACTGGGCATGTACAAGCAGCACCGCGGAGAGAACGCCTTCCAGAAATTCACGGCTGATTACTACCAGGGGAAAGCCGACGACGTCCATCTGACGCCAGGCACCATGGAGTGGAAGCATGAACTGGACTGCCTTCTCCACTTCACGGGACGCACCCGTCCCCGCGCCTTTCTTTCCAATCTGGTCGGCACCTACGGCAAGGCCATCTTCTACCAGGAGGACAACGGCGGACAGGTGCTGGCGGCCCTCACCGCAGAGGGACGGTGCGTGGGCTGGTTCTTCGCCATCCGTCCCCTCCACGAGCCAGAGGCCATTCCCATCTTCGACTGGTGCCTGCACCCCGCTTTTTCCGAAGCCGAACCCCGTCTGCTCCGCGAGGCAATCGACAGGCTGGCTGGCCCGCGTCCCCTCGGCTGCTGGCTAACCTCCGGCATGGCCGAGAAACGCGCCCTGCTGGAGCCTCTCGGCTTCCGCGAAACCGCCGCCATCCGCGATTACCAGCCAGGCAACGACCTGCTCCTGATGGAAATGAAATAGCCCATTAACCAACGTAATCCCAGTGACTGACACTGGCCTCGCGTGAGCGCGGTTCCTTTGCCAAAACCACCACTTGTGCCTGATTATGGCTCGGTTTGGCAGGCCGCGCTCCGCGCGGCCAATGCGGCTGCTGAACAGTATCAGACGCTGAGACATCACTAACCAACCACCATGAAGACCACATCCTACGTTCTGCGCGAACTGTCATCCCCCGTCGGAGTGCCTCTGCGCACCCTGGGCTACCGCGAATTCACCTCCAACGCCGACTGGAAACGCAACCTCATCTCCTTCACCTCCCTGCTCTGGGATGGCAGGAGAAATCGGCTCCTCTGCGGCATGACCGCCTTTGACTCCGACCTGATGTACGAGTTCAACCCCGACACCGAGTCCTTCACCTGCCTGAACTACCCTGCGGATGACCCCTTTGAAATCAAAATCCACCGCTCTCTGCATCTTTGTCGGGACGGACGGGTCATCGGGGCCACCGCCTGCCTCCACCGCGAAGACCAGCGCAGCCAGGCTCCTGGCGGCCGCCTGTTCATCTACGACCCTGACCAGCGCACCTACGAATTCCTCGGCATCCCCGTCCCCCTGGACTACATCCAGACCATCACCGTCGATGAGGAGCGCGGACTGCTCTACGGCTTCTCCTACCCCGTGTTCAACTTCTTCGTCTATGACCTGCGCAGACGTTGCACGCGCCGCGTCGATTACATGGGCAGCATCCCGCATATCGTCTCCCTGGCGCCTGACGGCGGATATTTCGCCACCTGGAACTGCCGCACCCACAACCTTTTCCGCTATGACCCCGACGCCGACAGCTACACCTTCTACCAGCACGCGCTTCCGCATACCACGGAGTCCTGCGGTCTGATGTACCCTGGGGCAGGCCCCATTGACGGCATGGTCACTGGGCCTGACGGCCTTCTCTACATCGGCGAGGCCTCTGGTCATCTCGACCGACTTGACCCCAAGACCGGCAAAGTCGAGGATTTGGGACGTCCCGCCGGCGACGAGACCCGCATCCCCGCCCTGGAGGTCGGGCCCGACAACCGCATCTACGGCATTGCGGGCTTCAAGGAACGCTGCCATCTCTTCGCGTATGACTGCACCACTGGCCAGTCAGAGGTGTTCGGTCTCATCCAGGATGACCGCGACCACACCCCCTTGTTCATCGGCCACGACATCGCCATCCAGGACGCACGAACCATCTTTGTCGGCGAAACCGACACCTCCGACCGTGCAGGACGGCTCTGGAAGTGCTCGATTTAGAGTTTTTATTCAGAATGTCCAATCCCAACCCCAACCTCCGGTTCGGCGTAATCCACATGGGAACCAGCCCTGATTTCTGCCAATTCCACAACATCCCAATAGAGACCGACAAGGCGATTTCCCTTCTGCGGGAAGGGTATTCCAGGGAGATTCCCGTTCTTCAGGCAAACGGGCGCTGCTTCTTTTGCTCCTGCAACCTTGGCATGGGCGCTGACATCGCCACGCTGGCCAATCGCATACGGCCATATCTTGGGGACAGGCTTGGCACCTTCCTCGCCGTGCTTCGCAATCTGTTCAGGAACAGAAAATGGAATCTGGACGTCAATGGCGAATCCCTTCGGGACTGCAACCACTTTCTCATCACCCGCATTCCTCACAACGCATCGACTTTGATTTATACACCACTGGTTTGCTGGGCGAAGCAAATGCCGCCATATTCAGCGGACGAAGGCTGCCAACCTTCGCCTTGCGCCAGCCAGTCCCATCAGACGCGATTTTTGCGACAGACACCAGCGGAGGGTTGTTTGATGCTTTGGAAAACTTCCGCCGCGTCAATCAGGGGCTCCTTTTGGAACTGGATGTGGATGCGCTGATTTCACCTGCCGTGCAAAAGATGCTGCCATCGGACGCACGGCCAGGCTGGGCCCTGGTTGGCGGCGTCGGTGAGTATGAACTGCTCTTCGCGCTGCCGACAGGAACGCCGTGCCGTGAAGGAGTCAAAATCGGCGGGGGGCATTTTGACAACGCTTCCGGCGAAAACCGCATCCGCCTGCTTTGCGATGGGAAATGCGGCTTGATGAAGGCGCCCCCGCCAGACTACAGGGATATCCCCGAAGAGAATTGGCTCTCCGCCACAGCGCAGTACTGGACTGCCCTTTTCAATTGAGCCAATGGAAAGAATGCTCATCACAGGCGCAGGAGGATACATCGGTTCCAATGCAGTGGCGTACTTTGCCCGAAATGGCTACATTGTAACGGGGATGGTACACCGTAACATTTGCGACCGTTTCAGGGACACGGGCGCGGAGCCAATTCAGGCAGAACTATGCAATCCCGCCAGTCTGGATTCCCTGTTCTCATCGCACAAATACGACTATGTGCTCCACATAGCGGCTCTGGCAAGCGATGTGGGACGTGAGGAGGACTTCCGCATTGCCAACTTTGAGGCCGTCAGGCAACTCGCCTCCCTTGCCATGCGCAACAGAGTCAAGCGCCTGGTCTATCTTTCGACTGCGGATGTTTATGGCCTGCATGACTTTAATGGCGAAACAGAAGACCAGCTCCCCTTCGATGCGAATGCCACAAACCCCTATCCCAAATACAAAATCAAATCAGAGCAATGGCTTGCCAGCAATCTGCCGCCAGAAAGATTTGCTTGCGTGCGACCATGCGTGGTCTTCGGAAACGGGGACACAACCATTACCCCACGCACGGTGAATTACCTGAAAACATCGCCAGCGGTGTTTCATTTTGGAAGATGGAAGGGACAGAACCGCTGGCCTCTGGCGCATGTCGAAAATGTCTGCCGCGCCTTGCACGCCGCCATTCTCCTTCCGGAGGCTGGCGGCAAGGGTGTTACCGTGCTGGACACCAGGCGCACGACGCTTCGCGAGTACTACCGGCAACTCGCCCGTGAATATCTTCCCGGCAAAACGCTTCGGGAATTCTCCATGCCACGCTGGGTCATCTGGCCGTTTGCCGGCCTCTCAACACTTCTATCGCGACACAAGCCCCTGTTCGACCCCACGCTCTATGCGCTCGATACCATTTCACACAACTTGGATTTCAGCAACTCAAGAATGCTGAGATGGCTTCACTCCGCACATTTGGAGGAATATGCCACTGATTCATACAAATGAACAGAAATGGCAACTGTTCAGAACCCCCACCTGTTTTGACGTGCGCTGCCTCAGGTTTGCCATTGGAGCCTGACATGCCAAGCGTGAGACACCAACCTGCCCGCGAGGCCTTCAGGCCTCGCGGATTGAAGTAGCCTGGGGTTCTGAACAATTACCAGAAGTGTACCTTAATGCACAGCGCACAGGGAGGCAGTCTGGTCAGAATAAGATACTCCCCAGAGTATCCGGCTTCACCCCCTGCGAGGGGTATCCAGGAGAAGCCTGACGCCCTTCTGTCGGATTGCAGCGTAGATTTCCCTCTTCTCCTCCACAAAATCTGTAACCAGAACCTGCACCTTCTCCAGCGGAATGCTCTTGTAGAGCGCGCGCCTGCCCAGCTTGCCGGAATCCGCGATGACCATCAGCCGATCGGCGTTCTCCATCATGCAACGCTGAACGGCGGCGGCCTCCTCCGGGTCGTCATAGAGGTGTTCCGCATCCAGCGAGGTGCAGGAAATCACCGCAATGTCCGCATGATAGTGCGAAAGGGTCCGGAGCGCCTCCGGACCGAGAAGGTTGTCGGTTATCTGATGGAAATCCCCGCCACTCATTGTCAGCCTGGCGCGTGGGGATGGCATGTCGCCCATCTTGCGAAGCAGCGCCACGGAGTTCGTGATGACATGGAGACGCGGATTCGTCAAGCACGCGGCCAGGCAGGCGGTCGTCGTCCCCCCGTCGATGAAGATGGCGCCGCTGTCCGGCAATTCGCGCGCGGCCAGGAGGGCCAGGCGTTCCTTCAGCCTGGTGTCCAGTGAACGGCGCATCGAGATGGGCAGGACAGGACTCCGCGTATTCTCCAGGGCCGACAGGCCGCCGTGGAAACGATGCGCCATTCCAAGGTTCGCCAGTTCCTCAAAGTCCCGGCGGATGGTCGTCAGGCTTACGCCCAGAAATGCCGCGGCCTCCGTGCTCTCAAGCTCCCTTCGTTGCCGAAGCAAATCCATCAGTTGGTTCAATCGCCGTTTCTTCATGCTCCGTACTGCCTCGTGTGCTTTTGACGCCTGAATAATATACCTGGATGTTGAATTGATGTCAAAGCAGAAGGCGATAAAACAACCAGTCTGCCACAAAAAAAACGCTCGTTTGAAAGATGTTTTTGGTTGTTTGGATGTTTTTTGCATCTTTTTGCTTGTTTTTTGCGGAAGTCCGCTTGAAATTTCCTCGCTCCCAGGGTATAATTTGGTTGTTGGTTCTTGATTCGCCCTGTTTTTCCCTCCCATGTTCAAAGGAGCCGCTTCCATGTTCCCCGACCGTCCATCCCAGTTTTCCCGTCATTTCTTCACGCTCATCGAATTGCTGGTCGTCATAGCCATAATCGCCATACTTGCGGCCATGCTGCTGCCCGCGTTGAGCAAGGCGAGGGAGAAGGCGCGCGCCATCAGCTGCGTCAGCAACCTGCGCCAGAACACCCTCGCCGCACTGATGTACTGCGGGGACTACGAGGACGTGCTGCTCATCCAGTCCGACGATGGCGAGAGATACTGGCATCGCTGCCTTCTGGAGACAGGCTATCTGCAAGACGGAGACGCCATGGGAATGCAGGCGCCGATGCTGCGCTGCCCCTCCTACAAGGCCACTCACCTGAATGGCGGCACCACCCTCAACAAATACAACACCTACGGCGTGCTTTCACAACACAATTTCCGCGGAAGCGAAGACGGCACCTCCACCACAAAGGGCGCCATCATCAAACGCATGTGGGCGCCGACCGCCTACAATTTCTACATGGTGAAACTGCTCAAGAGCACGTCCAACGCCCCCTTCCTCTCCGACACGCGCTGCAACACCTACCCCCGCCAGTTCGTAATCTTCTCGCCTCAAGGAAGCACCAGCACGACAGGACGCATCGCGCTCTTTCACAACAACGCCGCCTCCATGTCCTTCATGGACGGCAGCGCCGGCTCCAAGAATAAGGCTGAACTGGGCGCCGCACTCAAGCCCTTCGAGGACGACTGGCTGACTGTCGCCGACAAACTCGTGGTAATCACCCCCTTCGGCGCGGAACAGCAGGCTTTCTGACCAGTGGCATGGCCAAATTGCGAAAGGGAAAACCCGCAGCATGAACATCGCGAAAAAGGCTTTTCGGGGCGAGGTCTGGACAAATGTCCACCCCGCACTCCTGCAGCGAATGGTGGAGGTCAATGACGAGCCCGTGGACGGAAACACGGGGGACGACCGCCATTCGCGCCGCGCCGCCGAACTGATGCAGAAGCATTTCCGCACTCCCGTGAGCGTGACATACGCGCTGAACGGCACTGGCGCGAACATCCTCGCGCTCAAGGGGATGCTCGACCCATGCTCCACCGTGCTCTGCGCGGCGCAGGCACACGTGAACACCTATGAGTGCGGCGGACTGGAGTATAACGTCGGCGCCAAAATCCTCTCCATCGAGGCTCCAGACGGAAAACTGACGCCTGGACTGCTGGACACCCTCCTCCTGCGCATCCGAAAATACAAGTACCATCCGAAAGTGGTCGTGGTGACGGAACCGACGGAGTTCGGGACGCTCTACACGCCGGAGGAACTCAAGGCGGTCTGTGACTTCGCGCATGGACGGGACATGCTCGTCTATTTGGACGGAGCCCGCATCGGCAGCGCCGTCGCGGCCTTCGGAACGACGCTCGGCGCACTCGTGGAGGGATGCGGTGTTGACGTCTTCTCCTTCGGCGGGACAAAGGCGGGCGCCATGTTCGGCGAAATGATCGTCGCCCTCCGTCCTGAATGCGCCCGAAACATGCGCTACGCCCAAAAGCAGTCGCTCCAGCATCTCGACAAATCGAAATACCTCGGCGTCCAGATGGAATACATTCTGGAGCATGACCTCTGGCTTGCCAATGGCGCAAAGGCCAACGAGATGGCGCGCCGCCTGGAGCAGAGACTGCGCGAAAAGGGCGTACACATCTTCTATCCCGTGGAAAGCAACATGGTCTTCTGCGTCATGGCCCCCCAGACGCTGAGCCATGTGACCGAGACGTTTGACCTGCATTACTGGGACGAGGAAAGGCACGTCGTCCGTCTGGCCACCACCTATCTGACAACGATGGCGGAGGTGGAGACAATGGCCTCGCTGCTTGAATGAGACGCACTCATGGATTTCAAATGCCCCCCCGCATGAAACGCATCTTTTTCCCTCTGGTTCCACTCCTCCTGCTCTGCGCCGCCATGCCCATCTCCGCCTCCTCCTATCACCTTGTCCGCCCCGACTCCCCGCAACCCTGGGAAGAGACGGCGGTGGAGGAACTGCGCGTGTACCTCGGAAAGCGCGTAAGCGGCGCGCTTTCCGTCAACGGGATGAGTGGAATCGCCTTCCATGTGGGAGACACGGCCCTCGCCAAGGCAAAACATCTCGCATCGGCGGAACTGGAGGACGAACAGTGGGTCATCCGCTCCTTCGGGAAGGACGTCATCCTCAATGGCGGCGGCACGCATGGCTGCCTCTATGCCGTCTATCATTTCCTGGAGGATTTCTGCGACATCCACTGGTGGGGAGACACGGAAGAGTACGTGCCCACGGCCGCACCGCTTGCCCTGCCCTCGCTGAATGTCCGGGGACGCCCCCATTTCCGTTATCGAAACATTGTCCGTGCCAGCGATTTGGGCTACGGAGAGGCAGGCACGCGATTCCTGCTCCGCAATCGCCTGAACTGCGAAGACCTGCGCAAGATACCCATGAAATTCGGCGGAAGCCTGGACTACGGACGCCCCGGCCATGCGCATACCTTCGAGGCATACATCTCCCCCAAAGAATACGGCAAGACAAATCCGCTGTACTTCTCATTGAAGAACGGACATCGGCTCACGGGCGAAATGGAGGGGCAGCTCTGCCTCTCGAACCGGGAACTCAGGCCCATCTTCGTCCGGAAACTCCTAGACAACATCGCGGCGGACAGAGCGGAGGCTGCCAGGACGGGCACGCGCCCGCCACTTCTCTATGACCTCTCCCAGAATGACAACAACAACCCCTGCGAATGCGGCGCCTGCCGTGCAGCCGCGGAGAAATACGGGCAGTCCGGAGCGCTTCTCCGCTTCCTGAACGAAATCACCGCGGAGGTGACCGAGAAATACCCCGACATCTACATCACCACCTTGGCATACCACTACACGGAACCGCTTCCCAAGGGCGGAGTGAAGGCGCATCCGCGCCTCATCATCAAACTGACGAACACGAAGACCAATAAGTCAGCATCCCTTCTGGAACCGCAGAACGCCTTCTTCAAGGAGGCGGTCGAGCAATGGAGCGGCATCTGCGACAATCTCATCATCTGGGAGTACGCCATCACCTTCAACAAGAATGTGATCGGCATGCCCTTCGCCAGTGAAAAATACTATGGCGACCAATACGGCCACTACGCCCGAAACAAAGTCATGGGGGTCTTCGTCGAGCATCAATTCCCCGAGCGCGCCGATATGTTCGAGCTGAAATTCTTCCTGGAATGCAAACTGCTGGAAGACCCGTTACAGAATGTCCAGGCATTGACCGACCTCTTCCTCGAAAAATACTACGGATGCGCCGCCCGACACATCCGCGAATACCGCCGAATCGTCGATGAGGCAGCCCGAAAGGCAAACGCGCAGGTGCGCTGGCTGCGGAACCTCAGCACCTTTGACTTCCTGGATGAAGAGACCATTCTCCAATGCCAGAAACTGTTTGACGACGCGGTCGCGGAGGCAAAGGATGACAGTGTGCTCGTGGCGCGCCTGATGCGGGCGCGGAACGGACTCGACCGACTGACCTGCCTGCGCACCACCTCCCTGATTCGGCATGGCATAAAGGGGCCTCAGAAGACCTCCCGACTGGACGGGCACGCCGCCTTCCGGCGCCTGGAGAGCCATTGGCCCGCCTGGTGCAATCGCTATCCAGGGCACGAGTCGTGGAAGAACCCCATCTCCGATGTGCTGGACTTTTTCCGCTGGTTCTATTTCCCGCCAGCCGTCCCCAGGGCCTTCGAGGACAAAGGATACTACGACTTCGTGGCGGTCTGCTCCGCGCGCGGGGACTATGATTTCCGCAATGTCCGGGCGGTCAACGACCAGGAGTCGGATGTTCGCCGGGCCTTCCGAATCCATGTGAACGGAGACCGCGGGCACTATGACATGCCATTCGCCTTCGGATTGTACGACGGAGACAAACAGCAGACGCTGGCGCGTTCCTCCATCACCAGGATTCCCGACTACCCTGGCTACAACTGGTTCCGCCTTGAGTCACCTGTCGTCATTCCCCCAAACGGCCTGCTCTTCATCAACCGCGCCTGGACAATCCAACTTCATCTCGCGGATTACCCCGAACTCGTCGGAAAATCCTTCGTGGTCTGGGTCTCCGCCAAACACCAGGGAAAGCAGTTCCATCCATGGCAGAACACGGAGGATGAGAATATCTTCATCGACCGCATCCTCCTTGTCGAGCCGTAAATGATCACGGATGCAGGATTCGGCGGACACGCTCGCGGAACGGCGGGTAGTCCGTCTGGATGTTCGGATAGGCGGTGGCCCCAGCCAAGGTGACGGGGACATGCACAGTCGCAGGGCAACGGCGGTCTCCGGCCAATATCTCCAGCGCAAGATATTCGCAGTATTGCCCGAATTCCCCGGCGTCCAGACGACAATCCATGCGATTCTCCGCCCAACTCCGTATCATCATCGACCCGCAGGAAGGCGTGACACGCCAGGCAGGCGGGACAATCCATCGGAACTGGAGCGTATTGACGTGGGCGTCATAGCAACGCACTTTGATGGCCAGGGTCTTGGACTCGCCAGGACGGATGTCAGGGCCATCCTGGTAATCAATCGCCACATCGATGTACCCCAGCGGGAACGCCAATTCATAGGGCGACTTCTCCCAGATGGACTTGGCGACCTCCTGCGCCAGAAGTGAATCGCCGAAATCATCAGGATAGTCATCCGGCTGTTCGGTGAGCCGCATCAGGGTTCGGTTCTCGTAGGTGGCGATGATGGCACGGCGCACCACGCGCTCGGTCAGGTCGCCAAGCGTATGCGGAATCGGGGCATGGTCGCTGGAATCAATGGCGCAGGTGACGATTCGCTCTCCAATGGGGCGTTTCCAGTTTTCCGGAAGCGCAGCAGCACCGTTGATGATGCCCCAAATGGCGCCGGCGGTGCCAGCGGTGCAGTCCGTGTCGTCTCCGCAATTGACGGCGGTGCAGACGGTCTTGCCCAGGTCGCCGTCCCCATAGAGAAGGCCAATCACCATGAAGGCGAGGTTGCCTGGAGCCTGGAACCAGCCCAGGCCAGGAAGACACTCCTTGAGCGCGGCCTCGCGCGCCGCCAGCCAGTCCTTCCCCGCATCATGGCAGGAGATGACAGTGCGGACTCCCCTGGCCACGCGGCAGTCGGCGGGAATCTTGGACAGGCCAATCTCCAGCAGTTTCCGCAGGTCATGCTCGACAAAGGCGGCGGACTCAAGCGCAGCGGTGAACATCTCGGCGTAGATGCCCTCTCCGCAATGGTCTGCGCAGGAGTCCAGGTAGGCGAACTTGATTGCCTCGTCTGGCATCCCCGGGAAGATGCACGCCCAGATTTCAGAGCGGATCCAGGCCCCGTTGCTGGTTTTCAGGTCATCGTTGTGGCAGGAGCCGGACAGCGGGGGATAAAGCCCATTGCTGATGTTGGCGCGACAGACGGCGTATTCTCCCGCTGGACAGGGGATGTTGGCCAGCCAGAACTCGCCCATCATGCGCGGAGTAAGTTGATAGAGCCCTTTCAACTCGATGGCGGCAAGCCATATCAACTGCAAATCCAGGTCATCATTCGGGGCCGCGGCGCCATTCAGTTCCTGAACATAGAAATTAACGTCATTGACCTGACGCTTCTTCTCAAAGGGCGCACCAAGCGTGCCGCCGATGCTCTTGCCGTACCAGCAGCCCAACACTTTGTCTCGATATGCTGTGAGATTCAGGTTCATGTCTCGTTTTCGATGAACTGCTATTTTTTCAGAAGGACAATGGCATAGCCAAAGTCATCCAGTTCCAAATGAAATTGTTTTCCAGAGCCAAGGAAGTTACCGTTTTCAGCATTCTGGAAGGAGGAGAAGACACCAAGCCGCGACACATCGACCTGAACGGCGGTGGTCTCGCCAAGGTTTCCAATCAGCAGCATAGTCTCCCCATCCCCGCGGGTAACGACCGTGGCCATGACATCCTTTCGGTCCATGCGCACGGGATTGTCGTCACGCCATCCAGGAATGACCTTGGTGTCAGGACTGGCATAGCCGAAATTCCTGACCAGATTCAGTGCCCGCTTGAAGAAGTCTGGCTTGGCCAGACCGACGGCTTCGGTCATGAGCATCAGGTCATTGGCGAAGGCAGTGGCCAGCAGACTGCGCGTGCTCTCGTCCGCGTTTGGCCGCGAGGCCTGCACAATGACGACAGGCACACAGCCGGCCTGCGTTCCGATGGTCTGCGAGAGGACATAGTGCTGCGGAAAACGGCGCGGATAGACGTTGCTCCCGAATTGGGCCTCCCACTCCAGAGCCACCGCCGCGAAACTGTTGAAGGGCACGACGCTCACATTGGTGACATGCAGCATCACGGCGGGCCGTCCAGCCATCAGCAGATTTTTCCTGGTCATCAGGATGGCCGCACGGCGAATGAGCTCACGCACGGAGAAGATTGGGCAGTAGGGCGTGTACTCCTCCTCCCCCGTCTCAATGGCCGGTCCAAGCACGGGGTCATAGCAGGCAATATCGTTGATGTTGTCGAAATAGGTGCCGTTCCAGCCGATGCTGGTGCCACGGTCAAGATTCCACATCAGGAAGTCGCGATAGACCTCGTTGGGATTGCAGGTGTAGTGGTCGTCATAGTTCTTCGACGGACGCCAGGGCTGTACGTTGCACTCATCCACATAGACATCCCGTATGGGCCACTGCGGGCACATCGCCCGAATGTTGATGTAGCGCATTCGCCAGGGCGCACGGAACAATTCGTAGCCATTGAGCATCGAGGGGAGCAGTTTGTCAGGATGCCGGGGCAGGAAATTCTCATCGGAGAGATTGTGCTTCGCCATGTACGCCTTGGCGAAGGCAGTGACTTCGGCACGGTCTTTGGCCTTGCCTTCCCGCATGAAGTCAATCCAGGAGTAGTCGTTGTCAGGCGGCGTGAACAGACCCGCCTCGTGCCGCATGGCGACCTTCTTCGAGAACCACTGATAGACAATCCTTTCGCCAGGCGCGTCGGGGTTCCACCCCCAGAGAAAACCGTTGAGTTGCCGGAAATGCTCTGGCTGCGGCTTGACTGGCGTAGGCTGAAAGCCCATGACCAACGAGAACGGCCCATGGCGAAGCACGGGCTGATTGACCAGGTAAACCCGCAGCGTCACCCTGCCCTGCTCCCGAATCATCACCTGCGATGGCAGGGCGGGGTCAATGCTCCAGTTCAATGGACTTTCGGCAAACCAGGCCAACCCCTTGTAGATTTCCCCGAACCAGATGTAGGGACGGAAACCGCGCACCTCGGTCTTGAGCCCATCAGTGCAACGCCAGACCACGCCATCTGTCTGCGGAAGAAAACCCGATGGATTGCGTCGCATGGTGCTGCCGATGGCGTGGAACATTTTCGCATATTCGGCCTTGAGCGGAATATCCAGAAACATCTCCCTGAAGGGGAAGCGGCCTTCTGGACGAAACTCCAGAGTGACCTTGCACATTCCATCGTAGTCGTATTCGTGGCGGATGTCCAGGGAGAGTTTCCCAGTCCTGGCGGCGAACTCCAGTTCCACGCGGTCCGGCTCGGCGACAGCCAGTCGGGGAGAATCCGACGTCAACGGCTCACCATTGACGAAAAGCCGAATCGGCTCAGCCAGGATATTCTCGCCCTGTGCGAGGATTTCCTCCCAGAAACCGTCTTTGGCACGATACCCTGTCAGCAGCGCGTTAACCTCATTCGCGCCTTTGACCTGAAGCGGTTTGAACGGCGGCACAATGATGCGGTCTTTGCCAAGTTCATTGCCCTCCCACTCAAAATGCCGAATGGCGAAAGTGCGCTCCTTAGTCTCCTGCACGCCATTCTTGCCAGTGATGACCGCCTGAAGCCGATAATCACCCTCAGGAAGCGAAGGCAGAGGCCACTGAAGATGAAAATCACGCTGCCGCCGATTCGCCTGGCGCACCTCCATGACCTTCCCATTCTGGTCAAGCACACGGAATTGCACGGCTCTCATCTCGCGGACTTTGGCAAGATTGCCGCAGGAGACACGCGCCTTCATCGTCTTGAAGGTGGGATAGACCGCAATGTCGAACTTGACAGGCTGATTGGGGTTGGTCCAATTGACCCCGTTACGGACATCCCAGGCGAAGGTGCGGTGATACCATGGTGTTCCGTCTGCGGGATTGACGATTGCCGCCTCCAGCGTGCGGGGAATCCCGCCCATCATCATTTCGTTGGCAAAGGCGTAAGCGCCCCCCTGCCCCGCTGGAATCTCCAAAGGCTTGCTCACGATATGCGGAGCCTCAATGGAGGTGATGCGAATGTCGTTGCGCACCGTGATGGCATTTTCCGTAAGGTTCTCACTACGCCAGGCCATGCTGTACATGACGCCGGGCCATGCCCCTCCCATGCCATCGAAACTGACGGCCACCCCCGTCTCCACGGGAATCAGTGTGCCGGCAGCATGCTGTTCATCCGGAAGATGCCACAATGCGGTCTCGGCTGGATTCTGGAAATGGCGGGTCATCTGAAGCGCCCAGGGACGATTGAACTCAACCCTGTCCACATCGAAGGCAGCGAGCGGAATGGCCAACTCGCTCTCCCAGGATTCGGCTGCCGCCCCTTTGCCCGCCAAAGCGTCAATGCCACGCACCTCGGAACTGGCCGCCGTGACATTCCCCTCCACGGTCGAGACCAGGCTGGCCCCCTTCGGGAGATTCGACGAACCCTTGCTGTCAAAGACGACAGTGACGCTCTTGCCGTTGGGGGCGGTCAAAGTGAACTCCACGGTGTCGGAATCCAGCAAAGCGAGGGGCTTGACAGGCAATCCGCTGCGATGCGCGAAATAGATGTGCGTCTGGTCGTAGCCGATGTAGAATTCCAGTTTCCGCAAAGCCAGCATCCGTGACTTGAGCGACACCCCGCCGAACTGGTGGGAGGAGGTTTTCCACTCCTCTTTTCCAATGCGTCCGTCAATGGTCGGCGCTGACGGCATTGGAGGCAGTCGCAGCAATGTCTCCGCCGCACCCAACGCCACACCTGCCAGAAGAAGGCTTAGAAGACGTTTCAGGACTCGCATCAGAACACCTCCAGGACTGCGGCGGCCATCAGGGAGAAACCGAAGGCGTCGGGATGGTTGTAGTGGTTGGTCATCACCGTCAGATGCGGGATGCCCTGACGCGGGAGCGCGATGAACGGCGCCCCTCCGTCCGCCAGGGCGACCTGGTTTTCAGCGGCAAACTTGCGCAGGAATGCGGTGATTCCGCGGTCATCCGACTGCAACTCCCTCTGTTTGGCGGGCGGAAGCATCACAAAGGCGTTCTCGGCGGTATAAGGCGGAACCATAATCAGCCACTCGGCTCCGATTTCCCGAAAATCCTTCAGGAATCTGGCGTAATTCTCCGTCAGTTGCGCATCATCCATGCTGCGGTCATTGTGGAACTCGGAAACCACCAAGTCCGGCATGGCTCCCAGCACCTTCTCCTCGTAATTGTATGGAGAGCCTGACTTCGCCGCGAGGAAATCATTGGTGTTGTGTCCGCCCCAGGCAACCGTCTCCAGTTCAATTTGCGCCTTGGGGAACCGCTGGCGCAACTGTCGCGCAAACTGCACCTGCCAGCGGTTGTTTTGCCAGTCGGGGATATACGTCCCCGCCGTGATGCTGTCGCCCCATGCCAGAATCCTGACCTTTCCCCCTTCCCGCAGTTTCTTCATGGTCTTGGGCAACAGTTGCTCTCCCTTGGAACAGGCGGCAGGCCGCCAGGAGGTCTCGAAAATGGGGAAGAGATTGCCCTCCGTCAAAGGTCCCTGCGTGCGTGCCTGGTAGATGTTTCCCAGGCGCACTTCGCCGTCCGCCAGCGCAGGAGGCACGGGCATGTAGGCAACGGGCTCCCCCAGCCGAAGCGCCAATTGTCCGCTTTTGTCCAGAATCACGGAGTCAAGCCTCTGCGGAGCATGGCGGTAACTCACATAGACAGGCTTTTCGCCAATCGGCGAGTCCGCCGTGCGACCAATCTGCCCCATCAGGCAATGGACGCGGAAATCCCTGTCCCGTTGGTATTCGACTCCTTTGCCCTCCTGTGCGGAATTGACGCGGACGCTGGCGTTCTCAAGTGCGCCGTAAAGCGAACCGAGTCCCGCGCCCTGCCCCCAACTTCCGC
>JAFRLP010000446.1 GCA_017431185.1 Victivallales bacterium
ACTGGGTGTTCGGCGATGGCGTGCAGATGACCGGAGCGAAGGTTACCCGCGCATTTGGAACTCTGTCGCCCGTCTCCGTGCGTTGCACGGTGCGGAATGTCACCGCCAGCGGAATGGTTTATTTTCCGCAAAATGCCCCCAGGCCGCTGCATTACCAGAACGCCAAGGACAGAAAACAGATGGCGGAATGGATTGAACCCGCCATGTCTCGGCAAAAGGATCCCGTGCAGTTGTTTGCCTTCCTGCGTTTTTTTCAGGAGGATGAGTTGGACGCACGGCAGGTGCCCCTGGCGGAGCGCATCCTCAAGACGTCCGACCTGGACAGCCAGACACGCACAGCCACGCTGCTGACACTGGCGCGCGCCGCCGCCAAGGACTCGCCTGGCAAGGCTGCGCGTGCCTGGCGTGAACTCCTGCGCCTGAAGCAGCCGCCACGCCAGTTTGCGGAGTGCTTTGCGGAGGCCATGGAGTTTCTGGTGTATCGCCAGTTGGATTATGCTTCGGCTGCCCACTGCCTGGCGGAGAATGAGTCACGCCTTCCCCGGGATGGCCGTCTGGCGGTTGCATGGCAGTTTGACCTGGCGCGCCTGCAAGGCAGGACCGAAGATGCGAAAAGGCATTTCCACACGCTGTTGGACCGCCGTGTGAGGCAGCAGGAGAACCGTGTCTCCACTGCCCAGGGCAATGCCCTTTACGCCAACGTGGAGGAACGGCTGGCCTCTGGAAACATTTTGGAGGCTGAAGGCGAACTGCGTCGCTGGATTGCCCAGACCCCACAGGCGCGCACCGATGGCCGCTATAGTCTTGTCCGCGCCCGTTGCCTGCGCAAACGCGGATGGCTGGACGGGGCGGTCGCCGAACTCCTCGGCGCCATCCAGCACGAACCCCTTTTGCCGAATCTGCCTGACGTGGAGTTCGAGTTGGCTGCCCTGTATCAGGCAAAGGGAGAGCAGGGCAGGGCGCGTGAACTGTGGGCGCGCATCGTCAAGGAGTATCCCTTGCATCCTTTGGCGGACGAGGCCAGGAAGAGGAGCCGCCAATGAGAACATTGTCCTGCGCCATCTTGCTGTCTGCCCTATGGTGTGGCGCACAGCCCCCGTCTGTGCCAGTTGGAACATATCTTTACGCGGATATGGAGAAGGTGCCCCAGGCCCGTGGCAGTCTGACCGTGAGACTGCCTCAACCATCCGCGTCGCAATTGGTGGTCGCGTGGGGACACAAGAACCGCAAAGACCGGCAGGAACGCGCTGGCACGAATGAGGACGAAAGGCAGGCGCTGAAGCCACGTCTGGCAAATCTCTCCGGGGACGGCGGAACCGCCGTCTTCAGCCAGTTGCCGCCCGATTTCTACGACCTCATCATCATCGACCCGCTGAAAATGACCATTGTGGACGGGCTGACGTTGCAGCAGAACGCCTCCCCGACACCCCGCCATCAGGAATATCTGGGGGAAATCACCAGGACATTGCTTGGCAAACGCGAGGACAAGGTGGCGGCATGGGAGGGATTCTTCGATAACAAGGAGATTCTGCGTTGCGAATTTGACGGGGAGCGTGCAGGTGTGCTGCTTCAGCAGATGCGTCTGGGCAAAGCCTTGGCTGAGAGCGGCGCTGTGCTGGCTGGCACAATCCACAGTGTGGATGTGGTGTGGCTTGAGCGCGCCAAAAACGGCCAGTGGCAGGTGCTGACGCGGCAGCAGCTTTACCGCGGCGAATTGCCGTCCCGGGAGTATTTCCGTTATCGCCGTGAGGATAGGCTGTCAGGTCTGCGCGTCGTCACCCGTCCCCGCTCCGTTGATTTGACTGGTGCGAAGTAAGGTGTTTATTCAGATGCGCAGGCCACTTCTGAACACAGTTACCGGCCCTTAAGCCAGGTGATGTACTGCTCTGCGGTGCGCCCCGAGACGCCGCCGTGGGAGATTTCCCAGGCGTGTGCGTCCCTGACCAGTTGCTCATCCGTGAGGGAGATGCCTTCGCGCTTCGCCAACTCCTCGACAATCTGGCGATACTCCTTGGGAGTGGGACTTCCATAATGGATGGACACCCCGAAACGTTCCGCGAGGGAGAGTTTTTCCTCGACGGTGTCGGAACGGTGGATGTCGCCGCCATGCTCCATGTCGGAGCGGTCATTCCAGGTCTCCCGCACCAGATGACGGCGGTTGCTGGTGGCGTAAATCAGCACGTTGTCCGGACGTTTCTCCACTCCGCCCTCGATCACCGCCTTCAGGTATTTGTACTCCTGTTCATTCTCCTCGAAGGAGAGGTCATCCAAAAACAGAATGAAGCGATACGCCCGGTTTTTCAGGCAGGCGACGGTTGCGGACAGGTCCTGGAACTGGTGCTTGTAGATTTCCACCATGCGCAGACCTTGGCCGTGGTACTCGTTGATGAGCGCCTTGACGGAGGTGGATTTCCCAGTTCCGGAGTCCCCGTAAAGCAGGACATTGTTGGCGGGCCGTCCAGCCAGAAACGCCTCCGTGTTGGTGCGCAAAAGCGCCTTCTGTCGCTCATAGCCGACGATGGAGGAGAGGCGCACCGAGTCCGTGTCGTCGATGGTGATGAACTTCACGCCACCAGCGCCGTCGCCTCGAATTCGGAATGCGCGGTTCAGTCCGAATTGACCGACGCCCACCTCTGCGTATGCAGTTGTCATCAAATCGAAAAACTGCTCGGCTGTCCGTGTCTTCGCCAGCAGTCCGCTCAATTTGCGAACTTGCGAAGAAACATGCTGGTTGCGGTTCTGCTGCGCTTTCGGCGCCGCCCGGTAATTGGTTAAGGTTTGGAAGCACTCCACTCCCAAGTCCTTTTCCAAGGCGTGAAAATCAAAGCGGAATAGTTTTCGGAAACACTCAAAGTCGTCTTTGGCGAATTGGTTGACGGAGGCGCCAGGGGTGGCGCCGCGCCGCTCGCAGGCCAAGGTAAAGGGATTTTCCGCCATCAGCAGATGATAGGTCAGGTAGTCCTGCCAGAGGTTCTGGTCAAAGCCGTTTTCCATTCCCAATTCCAGCAGATGGCAAACGGCTTTCAGCAGGCATTCCCGCAAAATCTCCTCGTCGGCATGGTTTTTCCATGCGTGGAATATGGCCGACATGTCTGCCAGGAGGGTTCCTTCTTTCGGGTGAAACAAAATCAGGGAGGAGACGAAACTGTTCATGGATACCGTGGAAATTAGGAGGGGAATTAGTCTTGAGTTTGAAAGAAATTTACCACCGATTCCCCTCTGTTCAAGGCCGCCATGCCCCCTTTTTCGTCTTTTTTTCATCTGTTCTCACTGTTGGATGAAAAAACATATATTTTTCTTTGTGAATAGACTTGCAATCCAAGTTTTCAATGGCATATTATGTTTGTCATTATAGGAGAAAATAGCCATGCTAGACCATCGCACAGCCCTTCTTGTACTCAATATGCTGCCGGGAATTGGCCCTGGCAGGACCCGTTTTCTGCTGGAGACCTTCGGGTCGCCGGAGGCCGCTTTGGCGGCCCCGTTTGAAGAGTTATGCCGTGTCCACGGCATCGGCGAAAAACTCGCGCCCATCATCTGTCAATGGCCGCGCTACTGCAATCCGGACGCGGAACTGCGGCTGGCTCAAGCGGCGGGTGTGACCATTGTCCAACCGCAGGATGACGCCTATCCCCCGCTGTTGCGCAACATCCATGACCCGCCTCTCTGTCTGTATGTGCGCGGAAAACTGGCTGCCCTGCGCCAAACGGAGATGGCCATCGCCATCGTCGGCTCCCGTGCCGCAACCAATTACGGGCGGAAGATTGCCGCCATGCTGGCGGAGGGCGCAAGCATGGCTGGCTGGCCTGTGGTGTCGGGACTTGCGCGCGGCATTGACACCGCCGCGCATGAGGCGACACTGCGCTTTGGCGGAGTGACGCTCGCGGTCATCGGCTCTGGGCTCTCCGCCATTTACCCGAAGGAGAATCTGGGGCTGGCAGCCGCCATTGCCGAGCGGGGCGGCGCAGTGCTGTCCGAATTCCCCATGAGATACCAGCCTGACAAACGGAGTTTCCCGATGCGAAATCGCATCATCTCGGGAATTTGCCAGGGCACCATTGTCGTGGAGGCTGGAGTCAAGTCAGGCAGTCTCATCACTGCCGCACAGGCGCTGGAGCAGGGACGCACCGTCTTTGCCGTGCCCGGCATGGTGGACGCCCCTTTCGCGCGAGGATGCCATGCGCTGATTCGGGATGGAGCCACTCTAGTGGAGTCCTTTCAGGACGTCATCAATGAATTCACCTTGCTGCCTGGCCTGGCGCCGCCCGAACAATCCCAGGCGCATCCGCTCCCGCCGCCCAATCCAGCCGAATTGGGGCTGACCGGACTGGAGGCGCAGCTCTGGCAGTTGCTCGGCCAGGGATATACGACGATTGACGGTCTCATCGACGCGACGGGCAATGACCCCTCCTGCATCATGGCGGCCCTGGTCACACTGGAACTGCGCCGCCTCATCCGGCGCACACCCGGTTCCCGCATTGAAATCGGCGGCAGATAGCGCGATTTGTTGCAGGAATTGACAAGAATTGTCCCAAGTCACTTGTCAACTCCCCATTGGCAATGCTATATTATACACTATCCCAATACAGCCTGACACCCTTCCGTTTTGGGGAATGAAGCGGGAGATAGTTTTTTTTCACAGCCAATGAATAATCAACCACTCATCATTGTCGAATCTCCGACCAAGGCTCGTACCATTGGGCGTTTTCTGGGCGGCGGGGCAACTGTCCTGGCCTCCCAGGGACATGTCCGTGATCTGCCGGAGCACACGATTGGAGTCGATTTGTCCAGTGACTTCAAGCCCGATTACGAACTGACCAGCAATGGCAGGCGAATCGTCCCGAAGTTGAAGAGCGCCGCCAGCAGCGCATCCGCTGTTTACCTGGCAACCGACCCTGACCGCGAGGGCGAAGCAATCGCGTGGCATCTTCAGGAGGTCCTCAAGCGTGGCTGCAAAGCCCCTTTTCATCGCGTCACTTTCCATGAAATCACCCAGAGCGCCATCAATCGCGCTTTCCAGAACCCTGGCGTGATTGCCCTGGACATGGTGGATGCACAGCAGGCGCGCCGTGTGCTGGACCGCCTGGTCGGATACCAGGTCAGCCCCTTGCTGTGGCGCAACATCCAGAAAGGCACGAGTGCCGGACGTGTCCAGACCGTCGCTCTCCGGCTGGTCGTCGAAAGAGAACGGGAAATCCAGGCATTCGTCCCCGTCGAATACTGGAATCTGGACGCGCAGTTCGCCACTGACCAGCCCAGCGCCTCGTTCAAGGCGCGCCTGATGCGCATCAACGGCGAAAAGGCCATGGTGGGCAGTGGAGAGGTGGCGCAGCGGCTGCATGACGCCTTGCTTTCGCCTGGCGTGGTGCATCGCGTCGTCAAAGTCACCAGCACTCCCCGCCAGAAGAAAGCGCCCCCGCCGTTCATCACCAGCACGCTTCAGCAGGCTGCCGGCAGCGCCCTGCATTTGGGGGCGGCGCAGACGATGCGGGTCGCGCAGGAGTTGTACGAGGGCATTGACCTGGGCAGCGGGCAAGTCGGTCTCATCACCTATATGAGAACGGACTCCGTCAACATCGCCAAGGAGGCTCAGACTGCGGCGCTTCAGTTCATCAAGGGCGCATTTGGCCAGCAGTATCTGCCGGACAAGCCCAATGTTTACCGTTCTGGAAAGCAGGCGCAGGAGGCGCACGAGGCCATTCGCCCCACGGATGTCACCAACACCCCTGACCTTGTGGCTCCCCATTTGACCCCGATGCAACTCAAGGTGTATCGCCTCATCTGGAATCGCTTTGTGGCCAGCCAGATGGCCCCTGCCAAGCAAAAGGACCATGCGATTGAGGTGGAGAGCAGCGGCGGAGCCCTGGCTGTCCTGCCCACGGCTGGCCTCTTGTCGGCCGCCAAGGAAAAGAAGGAGACTGCGGCGCCAGCCGCCGGAGTCTCCTGCGGTTTCCATGCAGGGGCACGGGAGACCATCTTCCCCGGCTTCCTGCAAGTCTATTCATTCCGTGAAGTCGGTGAGGTGCAGGAGCCTGACGAGTTGCTCAACACTCTGCCCAAACTTCCCGAAGGGCTTCTCTGCCGTCTGCTGAAATTGGAGAAGCAGCAGTGTTTCACCCAGCCGCCAAGCCGTTATTCGGAGGCGTCGCTGGTCAAGGCATTGGAGGCGAATGGAGTCGGGCGCCCCTCCACGTATGCAACCACCGTCAATACCATCCAGGAGCGAAATTACGTCTCCCGCGACAAGGGAAGCCTGGTCCCGACTGAACTCGGCTTCCGCGTATGCGATTATCTGATTCAGTTCATGCCGCACCTGTTTGACGTCGGCTTCACCGCTCAGATGGAAGGACAGCTGGATGAAATTGGCGAGGGCAAACTCAACTGGATTGCCATGCTCCGACAATTTTACGGTCAGTTCCAGGATTGGATGGGAACCCAGAATCCCGCCGCCACCCCGAATAGTCGGGAATTCCTTTCCGCCTTTGTGCAGCTGTTTCCGCCTGACTTCCCGTTTGATCCGCCTGTCAAGATTGGTCGCCGGACACATGACGACGCCGAATTCGTGGACTCCATTCGCAAACGGCTGGACGGACAATCGACCATTTCCGACCGTCAATGGGATGCGGTCATCAACATGGCTGCGCGATACGCACCGCGTGTGCCGTCAGTGCTGGATTGCGCATCGAAATACGGGCTGACGGAGATTTTGCAGGAGAAGATGGCCAAACTGGCGGAGAGCCAGGCTGCCCCGCGTGAGCCAATTGCCCCGGAGACGGCGGCGCTGCTGGAGGCGATGTCCCAAATCACCTTCAAACCGGCGGTCAAGCGTGGCAGACGTACCTACGATGACGGCAAATTCTACCGCTCTCTCCGCGAACAGGTTGCCCAAGGCAAGGCTCTTACTCCACCGCAAGTCAAGGCTCTGCTGCAAATGGCCTCCAACTATGCGGCGATGATACCGAAGTACGCGGAACTGGTGGCTGCTTTTGGCGACGATGCGCCTGCCATTCAAGCCACCGCCCCCGCCGACGATGCGCAAAAGGCCAGGCTGCAAACTCTGGTGGATATGGCTGCCGAGGTCAAGGAGTGGCGTCCTGCCGAGAACACGGGACGCCGTAGCTTTGACGATCACGCATTCATCATCTCTGTCAGCGAGCAGTTCCAGCAGAAAGGCGCCCTTTCGGAGCGTCAAGTCTCCGCCTTGCTGAAAGTCCTAGGCAAGTACGCCAGCCAAATCCATGATTTTGAACAGCGGGTCGCCGCCCTCGGCTTTTCGGCAGCCCCGAAAAGGGAACCGCCCAGGGAACTGGAGGAAACTTGCCCTGAATGTGGGGCTAAACTGGTGGTCAGGCAAGGCCGCCGCGGGCCTTTTGTGGGCTGTTCCGCCTATCCCAAGTGCAAATACATCAAGAAGGGATAGCGTCGCTCTGCGGGGACACGCCGAACAAACGGCACATCGCGTCAAATCTGGCCAATGTCGCCGTGCCGAATCTGGCGAGTGAGGAGCGGACAACTGAAAACGGCTTTTCCTGCATGTCGCCGGACTTGGAGAAGAATTTGTCGGCAAGGCAAATCAGCTTCTCCTCGTTGGTCTCCGGAAGAAAATCCTGTTCGGGGAGAGGAAGGCGACTGGCCCGAATCTCACTTGCCGTCAGCCCTGTCCCTGTGTGGCGCTCGCAGATGCGTGCGCATGGCTCCAAATCCAGACCGTGCGCGTCGCCGTATTCACGGAGCATGGAGCCTCCGATGATTCCATGGGCCAAATAGGGTTCCGTGCCTGTGCAGAGAATGGTTGGAGCGTGGCAGCGTCCTACCCCAATGTCATGAAGCAACGCACCTGCCGTCACTAATTCTTCATTTAACCTCAGGAAGCCTGTCTCCCGTGCGTGAAGAATGGCCAGCGCCTTGTCCCGTACTTGGGAGGAGTGTTTCCAGAGCAGACGGCGCAACGCCGTGTCCTCTGGATAGAAATGGCAGATGATGTCGTAGGGATTCATGCGTACAAATATACCCCAATCGGCAACTTTTTCAAGAATTTTTCAGGAAAATGCGCCCAACCGAGTTGACAGCCCCAAAAACCGGGCTATATTAATAGAACGCGCCCAATCAGGAGCGACCTCCTGGTTTTGGCACGGCTCTCAAAAACGGGACAGGCAAGAGGCCGTCGCCGGGAAACTTTTTTCGGAAAAAGCGGCCAGACGGCTTGCAAAAGCCCGAAAGCGTGCTAAATTAAACGACGCAACAACCGGAAAGGCCGGAGACGGCCGGCCCGATGGCTCCTTGGAAACTGAGCAGCGCAGTATGATGCGAGAAATCATACAATGACGATGAGGATAAGGTCAGCCCTCCCGCCGCGAGGCGGGGAAGGCGAATCCCTGTCCTTTGAGCAAAGTAGTTCAAGTAAAAGACAGAAGCGCGCCGGAAGGCGCGGTCAAGCTTTTTGCA
>JAFRLP010000447.1 GCA_017431185.1 Victivallales bacterium
AAACACAGGGAACCCTTCTGAATCACTGATCAACAAACCACTAACCAAAGCATGCGAGTTCTGCTTTCAATCATAATACTGGCGAGCGTGCTAGTACAGGCGGCGCGTCCCGCCGTCCAGCCTCAAGTGCCCCCGCTCAAGGGGGGGTGGCAGGAAAATGGTTCCCTGTCCATCTCCTTTGCGGCTGCCAGGGGACGCATGAGAACTCGTTTTGAAGGACAGGACTTTCTCTTGAAGCATGAAATTGAGCTGGGCAAACGCCATGACCGTTGCCTGATGCTCTGGGAAAAGGATGGAAAGCGAGTCATCGTCATGCTCTGGCGAATTGACGTCGGTCAGACCGGCTACTCCATCGGAGAAATCAAGAATGGCCGAAAATAGTTTGTATGGCTACATAGAGTTCGCAACCATGACCGACATGGGGCGAATTCGCAATAACAACGAGGACTCGCTCCTGGCCGTCCCCGAAGGCGGTTGTTTTGTGGTGGCGGACGGGATGGGCGGCGGCGATGCCGGCGAAGTCGCTTCCGCCACTGTCGTGGAGTGTCTTCAGGAGGCAGTGTGCAGCGTTGCGGAGGACTCGCCCGGCTGCCGCAAGTATGCCGTGCAGCAGAGTCTCCATAAGGCCAACGACACCGTGAACGCCTATCGTGTGGCGCACCAGTTTGCCGCGATGGGCTCCACAGTGGTGCTGATTCTGCTGGACCCGTGGAACGCGGAGGCTCCGCTGGTCTGCCATGTCGGCGACAGTCGGCTGTACTGCCTGCGGAATGGTGAACTGTTCGGCGTGACCTTTGACCACAGCGTCGGCAATGAGATGCGCCGCAAGGGACTGAAGCAACCGCCTGAAAAGGTGGCCAAGGCGTTGACCCGCGTGATTGGCGGAAGCGGGTTGCTGGTGCCAGAGTGGCAGCGCATCGCCCTTTGTCCCAATGACCTGTTCCTCCTGTGTTCGGATGGCATCATGGCGGCGCTTTCCGACGAGCAGATCCAGCAGGTGATGAATGAAAAATCCTCACCGCAGGAAATTGTGGATGAATTGCAGGAACGTGTGCTGGCGGGCGGGGCCCCCGACAACCTCACCGCCATCTGCCTCCGTGTCGCCGACCAACTTCCGCCCCCGCTGGAGGTTGACCAGTTTGAACGTGAAGAGAGCGACCACCTTCTGAAGGTCGCTGAAGAGAGAAAGGACTATGGAGCAAACTAACTCATTTCTGATTCTTTTCCTGGCCCCCGTGCGCCAATTCCTGGAGGACGACGATGTTTCCGAAATCCTCATCAACGGCCCCAGCCAGATTTACATCGAGCGAAAGGGCAAACTGGAGAAGACCGACGCGAAGTTTGTCAGCGAACCCTCCCTCCGGGCTGCCGCCAGCAACATCGCCAAGTCCGTCCAGCGCATGTTGAACGATGACAATCCCAGGCTGGACGCCCGTCTGCCAGACGGCAGCCGCGTCCATGCCGTCATCCCGCCGCTGAGCCGCTGCGGCACGGTCATCGCCATCCGCAAGTTCAAGAAGGACACCTTGACCATCGCCAAGATGCTCTCCTTTGGCAGTCTGTCGCCCGACGCGGAGAAACTGATGCGCGCCGCCGTGCTGCTGCACAAGAACGTGATTGTGTCGGGAGGCACCTCCTCGGGCAAGACCTCGGTGCTGAACGCCTTGAGCAGTTTCATTCCCGCCAATGAGCGTGTGCTGGTCATCGAGGACGCCAGCGAACTTCAGCTTCAGCAGGAGCATGTGGTGAGTTTCGAGACGCGCAAGCCCGACAAGAACGGCAATGGCGAGGTGACCATCCGCGACTTGATTGTGTCATCGCTGCGCCTGCGTCCCGACCGCCTGGTCATCGGTGAAATCCGCGGTGGCGAGGCGCTGGACTTGCTTCAGGCGCTGAACACCGGCCATGCCGGCTCCATGTCCACCATCCACGCCAACACCCCGCTGGACTGCCTCTTCCGCCTGGAGACCTGCGCCCTGCTCAGCGGCGTGGAGATTCCCCTCAATGCCCTGCGTTCCCAGGTCGCCTCGGCCATCGATGTTGTCGTCCATACCGCACGTCTGTCGGACGGCTCGCGCAAGACGATGGCCATCTCCGAAGTGCTTCCCCTCAAGAATGGCGAATACCAGACCCGCGATTTGCTCGCCTGGCAGACCGAAGGGCTCACGCCTGACGGCAAAGTCCTGGGCTCCTTCGTGCTGAAGGAGAAACCCTCCTTTGCCGAACAGGCCTCCTTGCTGGGCGTGGCGCTTCCTGTGTATCCGTGATGGCTTTTCTTCCTGCGGAGTGAATCATGGCCAATCCAAAACTTCTGTCTCCAGGGGACAAGTTTGAAAAATACGTCGTTGAGCGAGAGCTCGGCCATGGCGGAATGGGCGCGGTCTATCTGGTGCGCCATAGCATTCTGGACACCCGTTACGCCTTGAAGGTGCTTTTCCCTGACGTCGCCGAGCGTGACATGAAGTACGTGGAGCGCTTCATCAGGGAAGGGCGTTTGGCTGGCCAGATTCGCCACAGGAACCTGATCGCCGTCTATGACGCGGGCCAAAACGAGAAGAACGGCATGTACTATCTCGTGATGGACTACGTGGCGGGGGGCAGTGTCCGCGACAAAATCAAGAAAAGCCATGTCGTGGATGTGGCTGAGGCCGCCTCCATCGTCCGGCAGGTGGCCTGTGCGCTGGAGGCCGCGCAAAATCACAACATGGTCCATCGGGACATCAAGCCCGACAACATCATGTTTGACGAACAGGGGGTTGTCCGGCTGGCGGATCTGGGCATCGCCAAGGCGACGGATGACGGGAACACGGGACTCACCCTGGAGGCTTCCGTCTTTGGCACGCCGGCCTATATGTCCCCTGAACAGGCCCGGGACTCCAGCAAAGTCGATACGCGCGCAGACATCTACAGCCTTGGAGTCGTCTTCTATGAAATGCTCACGGGCCGTCGGCCCTTCTCCGGAAATTCCGTCATTGAAATCCTCACGCAGGTCATCGGTGACGCGGCTGTGCCTGATGTGCGCACGCAGGTGAAGGACATTCCTGCGAATGTTGCTCAGTTGATTACTGACATGCTCCAGAAGGACAAGGAGAAACGCATCGCCTCCCCCACGGAACTTATCCGGCGCATCGACGCACTGGATTTGTCTGCGTATCAGGGAGGTGCGAAAACGACGGAGGAGGCAGAGTTGACCTTGGCCACCATGGCCTCCCCGTTGCCGTCGCCAACCTCTGCCCCGAACGCAACTTCGTCTGCCACACCGCCATCATCGCCGCCCTCTGGAACTGCCGAACCGCCACGGACGGATTTGACTTTGCCAACCATGGGGGCCGCAAGTCCAGTTCAGACGCCTGCGCCGCCTGAACCCACGATGGTGATGTCTTTGGCTGACAATAAAGGCCCCGCCTCATCACCTGACAAGACGATGGTGATGCCTGACAAAGGCAAGGACACTCCAGATAAGTCTGCCAGATTCAAAGGCAAGGGGTTGAAATTCGCCATTATTCTGGTGCTGGCGGTGGCTGTCTTCGGTATAGGCATTGCTTTGCTGACGCGAAAGGGCGGTGGCAACAAGCCTAGCCCCCAGCCGACCGCAGTGCAAACGATTGAGGAACCACGCAAATCTGTGGAAAACACGACAAATGCTCCAGTGCAAACTGGCGTGGATCCAGATGCACCAGTCCACGAAAAGCCCGTCGAGAAATCAGTCGAGCAATTTGTTGAGAAGCCCGCCGAACCGATTGTCGAGCAACCAGCCGAGAAGCCTGCCGTCGACGAGAAAACCGCTGAACCGATTGTTGAGCAACCTTCAGAGAAACCCGCTGAACCGATTGCCCAAAAGCCAGTCGAGGCACCTGCCGAACCAGTCGCGGATAAGCCCGCTGAGCCGATTGCCCAAAAGCCAGTCGAGGCACCCGCCGAGCCAGTCGCCGAGAAGCCCGCCGAGCCGATTGCCCAAAAGCCAGTCGAGACACCTGCCGAGCCAGTCGCCGAGAAGCCCGCCGAGCCAGTCGTTGAGAAGCCAGTCGAGAAGCCCGCCGAGCCAGTCGCGGATAAGCCAGCCGAACCGATTGCTCAAAAGCCAATCGAGGCACCTGCCGAGCCAGTCGCGGAAAAGCCTGCCGAGCCAGTCGCGGATAAGCCCGCCGAGCCGATTGTTGAGAAGTCTGTGAAACAGTCAACCGAGCCTATCGCGGATAAGCCCGTCGAGCCAGTCGCCGAAAAGCCAGTGGCACAGTCTGCCGAGAATCCAGCCGAGCAGGTTACTCCTGCTGTGATTGCAGCATCTTCTAGGGCAGAGACTACTCAGCCGACGCCACCATCGCCACGCGTTGTTGCCAAATGCAACGAATTCTCCAAGCGTCTGGGGCGTGTCACCCAGGCCAGCGCATGGCTTCCTGAGGCCACGCGCAACGAATGGCTGGAGAAAACCAGGCAGAAGATACAGGCTTTGGAAAGCGGCAAAGGCGAGGTTGCCGTTTTGGAGGAGGTGGAGGATGCAGTGAATCTGCTGGAATTGCTTTCCAATAAGAATAGCATTCATTTTATGCAGGGGCGTCCAACCACTTTGCTTCCCATTCCAGCGCGTGTGAAGGTGGTCAGTGCTTTTTTGGCGGATTGCACAGCGCGTCTTCCTGCCTTGCATCAGAGCGAAGCGCGCAGAGTTCTGCTGCCCCTGCTGGAGAAAGGCGTCAACCAGTTTTCCGAGAAACTGCACACAGTGCGCAATCCCACAGCGGCGCAAAGGGCGGGACTTCAGCAGCTCAAGGCGTATCTGGATATCATTCAAATGCAATTGGAGAAGTAAAACATGCGAGTGAAAGTCTTTTGTCCATTGTTTTTGGCCGCAACATTGGTTTTTCCGTCCATGATGTGCCAGGGAGAAAACCTTTCTTCCCAGGAGAGTCTGATTCTGGCTGAATTGAACAAGAAGGCACCTCCCGCAGGATGTGAAGCCGAGTATCAGAAACTAAAACAGCAGAACCAGGAGTTGTACAGTCGTCTTTATGCAGGTTCCCAAAGAACGGATGCCTCTGGCGGACAACTGAACCAGTTGGAGTCGCAGATAGCCTATCTTCAACAGCGCATCGCCAGGCAGAGACAGACCCGCGACCGTCTCATGGCGGGTGTCTCCAACACCCAGGCTGGCGTGGTGCAGTTCACCATGAGCCTTAATGATTTCCTTTCCGAACGCCTTTCCACCAAAAGTTATTTCCCGCTGGGCGTTCCCGTGTTTCGTCGGCAACAGGTTTTGAAACCCCAGTCCCCGTCTGGAAAAACTTTGGTCGTGGACATGGGCAATGCCTCCGCGACACCTTTGCTGGCCCTGGGAGGCGAACTGGTTTGCACCGGCCAAGGCAAAGCGCAATTTGTGGTCTTGCGTCCCATCGAAGGTGAGTTGATGGCAGTCATCAAGGCTGGCGGAGAAATCGAAATTGGCGCACAGGACAAGAAGAAGGACAATGGCGGATACTATCAGCGCACCATCCTGTTCGAAGACGATTTGGTGACGATGGAGAAAGGGGATTTCTTTGGCGTCATCGTTGACAATGCGCTGGGCCTGACCTACGACGCCCACGGCACTGGCTCCGCAGCCATTGTCCCTTTGCAGGAGGCGGAACTCCCAGATGAATTGTCCATGAAGAAGCCCCAGGACATTCGCCAGCCCGCACCTTCCGGGAAAAACGAATCCTGGAGGCAATTCTCCCGCGAAAGGGATGAGGGAATGGCTTTTTCCTTCAATCTTTTGGTCAGCATAGTGGAGTGAGTAAAGGTAGCGGCGGCTTCTCGCCGCCGTTAACAAAACGCAGGAAACACTGTGTGTTTCATAGAAGGTGACGACCATGAAAATCCCAAATACGAACCATTGCTTTCCTCTGTTTGCCGCAGCGACGCTCTTGCTTTTCACTCTCTCTGGTTGCCTGACGACCATGACGCCCGAAGAGTACGAGAATTGGCGTCAACTGGTTACACGCCAGAACCAGCAGTGGAGTCAGGAACTTGCCGGCAGGTCGAATGCCCCTTCTTCGGCAAATCCGAATGACCTTCTGGCTGCCCGCAAGGAGGAGATTCAGTTCCTGAAGAGGAAGTCCGCCTTGCTCGACGCCGAGAATCGCCTTCTGACTCAACGCTGGAGAACGGAATGCGTGGAGTCACGCACCGCATTCTCCAGTCTGCTTTCGCAATTGAATGAGAATCAGGATTTGTTCTACGATGTGCGCTACGGGCAATCCGTGCAAAAACTGTCTCATAACTGGCTAGTTCCCGAGGGTATCTACACGGCTTTCGTCGATGTCGAGCATCCTATTCAGGAGGAGTGCCAGATTCAGGCCGCTGAACTGTTCACCAGCAAAGGCGCGACGCCCACCGCTTCCAATCAGGTGCAGGTTCTCTTGTTCTCCAAGAATCAGAAAGGAAACTACGTCGTGCATAGCGCCTCTCCCGTCTTCGCGATTAACAGGGCTGGCTTGAACACCTATCGTTTCCCGCATGCCCCCTTGCGGGCACGCCAAGGAGACTACTACGGCTTCCTGCTTGGCCCTGGCGTCAGCGTGGATTATGACGAATTGGGACTCGGACGCTTCAAAATGCGTGACCTGGATTACTATATGGGCAATCCCAAGGATATCCATATCTCCGCTCAGACGGATGCACGGACGCAGGACGCCGGGGTGAGTTTCGCCTTCAGAATCATGGGAATGTCTTTCCCCAAACGTCTGCTGCTGTTCAACATGACGGAAGTGTCTCAGGCTGATGGTGACATCACTCGCCTGACGGTGCAGGGCAGGCCTTTGAATGATGCCAATATCCAGCGTGGCGTCCGCCTGGCGGTGTTCCGCCCCTCCAATGCCCCTGGTGTCTATCGTTTGGCCGTCTTGTCTGACCTGATGGTTCTGCCGCGCAATGGCATTGAAGAACAGACGGTCAAGAAGGATGGGCAGACGGGAATGGCGGTCAGGCGCGGCGATGTGTGTGCCTTGCTGTTTGCCCCTGGCGTGATGGCACGCCACCTCTCCTTCCCGAATGCCAAATTCAAGGTCTTGGAACCGCAGTTCGATGCAGAGGGTGGCCAATGCGTCATCCAGCTTCCCCTGAATTATTCCCGAAGCAACCAGAACGCCCCCAGCGTCAGGTACGACATCGACTTCTCGTTGCATTGAGGCAGTGCCTCCGTGTCTGAAACTGGCTGGAAGCCGATTTGCCGTGCGCAGTGCGGTCTGCCAAACCCGCCATTCGTGCTTGGTTTCACAGACAGGTTTGGCAGACCGCGCTCCGCGCTGCCAATACGGCATCTGAATAGTATCAGTGAGTGAGGAATTACACGTACAGGTGGAATATTTGTTTAGTAAAATTATCCATAGTTTTGAAATTACCTCTGGAGATACAATAATGAATGACGAAGGCAATTAAAAAAAGGAAGTGAAGCATCGCAAAGGTTTCAAGGCAACCTTGTTGTTGGGCATTTGTTTTCTTTTACTCCAATTAGTGTTGCTTGTTTTAGGGTGTGTGGATGAGGAAGTGCGAGCATTGTACATTTATTTTGAGATGGGCATAACGATACTGGCCCTCTTTTTTTATGCTTTTCCGTTATTCTCGGTCGAGGATTGAAGGGGAAATTGCCAGGATGTCTGCTGGGAATCGTCAGCCTGGTGGCGTCATGGCCTGCGAGGGCGGCGCTTAGCCTACTGTTCTTCTTTTATTCTAATGTGACCAGGACAGACCATTTCCCGTTCAAGGAAGTTTCGCCGGATAAGCAGACCACCGCTATTTTGGAATATGATGCTGATAAATGTTTTGTCATCGTTTTGGATAAGCAGGCTTTCCATACCAAGGGCTCCATCTATCTAAATGCCAAGGGTGACTGGGATGGAAATGATTTGTTCAGATTTTATAGCAGTGATATTGGGGTGAATTACGAATTTCGCCGCACGGAAAACGGATGGGTCGGCACTCCTGAAGATAGGATTCGCTTTGTAGAAGAGCGGGAATGATGGCACATTGAGCGAATGACCGACTTACTTAGGCGTAGCCTACAGATAAGTCATTTCTATTAAGAGGTGCTTTCAACGCTAGTGTCCCGTCCGATTAATTCGATGGAATATTCCGCGCTCTTTCCGGCTCTTTTCGCATGAAGGCTTCTTTACATGGGAAACTATGCGCAGTCGCCTTCGTGCGAAAACAACTCGAAAACATCTGCGGACTATCCTCACGAATTAAGCGAACGGGACACTAGCGCATTTCGCGCTGGCGTTGAAAGCACCTCCATAGAATGAACTCGTCCGCCTTTTTGTCGGCGTCTGGCGCCTTCAGGTTTCTCTCCTGCTTTTCAATCGGTGAAGCATTACTGGAAAAGATGGGAAAAGAGGGAAAAAGAACAGCGTGTTGCGTTGTCATCTGCAATGGGAAAGATTATATTAAGGAATAGTGTATCTTCTAAGGAAGCATTTACACCAAAATGCCCCCAAAAGACCAGAACATGCAACGGATTTAGCAAACATTACCCTGGGATTTCCATTCCAACCGTGGGCTGGAAACAAACGTCCACGATTGTTTCACCTCAAATCACAAGAGAGTCAGACCATGAACAAAGTCACCGCCGTCCTCGTGTCCGCGCTGGCATCCGCATTGTTGTTCGGATGCAAGAGCACCTGCCCAAAATGCTGCAAGGCCTCGCCGTTTGCGCAGTATGACAACGCCACAACCGTCTCGAAAATGGAACTGAAGCGGACATCGCAAAGCTGGGACGGCGCGCCGCTTCCCGACTATTTCAAAGGAAAGCCGGAACTTGTTGTGATGCGCTATGTCTTTCCAGTCGGCAGCAGACTCCAGTGGCATCATCATCCCGTCATCAACTTCGGCATTCTGCAGCAGGGGGAATTGACCATCTTCGGTGTTGACGGCAAGAAGCAAGTCGTGCATCCTGGTGAGGCCATCGTCGAAATGGTCGGCCCCATTCACTATGGAAGGAATACGGGCGACAAACCCGTCGTCCTTGACATGTTCTACCTTTCGCAGAAGGGAATGCCACTTGCCGTAC
>JAFRLP010000044.1 GCA_017431185.1 Victivallales bacterium
GGACGCCGCCGCCACGCAGAAGCCGGCGGCGCGGACGCCGCCGCCACGCAGAAGCCGGCGGCGGGGACGCCGCCGCTACACCAGATCAACCACGTTGACCCATTCGGCGTCTGGGTCATTGGTGATGAACTCGATTTTGAATTCAAGCTGCTGCCAGAGCATCTCGTAATTGAGAGTCTCATAGGTGTGTCCCCAGAAATAGAAAACATTAGTTTCCTTTTTGGCAGCCTCGTATTTGGCGTAGAAATGGGCATCCAGGAAATGGCAGTTGGAAGGCAGGCAGAGCGGGTCCTCCGCCTTCGCCACATTGGTGGTGTTCTGGGTGGTTCGGCCATAGCGGAAACCATTCTGGCGCAGCAAATCGGCGGTGGCGGGGGTGGTGACTCCGCAGGGCCAGGCAAAGCCAGGGCACTCGCGTCCAAACAGGTCCTCCAGGAAATGCCTGGCATGAAGGGCGGACTCCAGGAACGCCTCATCGGGGATGGTACCTGCATTCTCATGTTTCCAGTTGTGCGAGGCCACACAGAAATCACCATACACCGCCTTGAGGTCATTCAATCCCACATGGCCAGCGCAAAATCCACGGTATCCACCGAAATCCCCATAGCGCACCCAGCGCGGGGCCTCGGTGACCTGCGGCAGCAACCCAGGATTGATGTTAAACGTGGCCTTGGCGTTATACTTATGCAGCAGGGAAATCAGACGGATGTCCGTGGTGACGGCATCATCCCAGCACATCGCGACTTTCAGTTTGGCAGTCATGGGCACTCCTTGAAGTTAACGCATCAATTTCCCAGAGCCTGCAAGGAGAACGGCGGAAGCACCGGCTCGTAGCCGCGCCATTCCTCCTTTTCCCAGAAGACCCTGGCCAAAAACAATCCCTTGGCAGGCGCAGAGTCGGCGGCATGTGTGCGGTCACATGCGGCAAGCACGGAAAGCGCCTGCTCCGGCTTGGCATAGCCGTAGCCCACATGGGCCAGAAAACCAGTGAGCGTGCGCACCATCTTGTACAGGAAACTCTCGCCGACGGCGTTGATGAAAATCAACCCATCCCGCTCCAGCACCTGCAAGCGGTACAACCGACGCACCGTCGTATCGACGGGGTTGCCGCTGTTGGTGGCAAAGGAGGCGAAGTCGTGCTCGCCCTCCAGCAATGCGGCGGCGGTGCGCATCGCCGCCACATCCAGCGGGCGCGGGGTACTCCAGACGAAGGGCGAGGCCATCGGGGAGACACGTCGGCATGGGGAAATGCAGTAGGTGTAGGCCTTGCCGTAGTTGTCATAGCGGGCATTGAATCCGTCGCGTACAATGGCGCATGACTTGATGAAGATGTCGTCCGGCAGCCAGCGGTTGAGTTTAGCCATCAGCCAATCGGGTTCCAGGTCAGGCGGGGTCGGCACGGAGAAGCTGGCGTACTGGTCGAGGGCGTGGACCCCCGCATCCGTCCGACTGCATCCCTGCACCTTCAGTTCTGGGGCATGGAGGATGAGCCGCAGCCGAGTGCGCAGTTCGCCCTGCACGGTTTTCTGGCGGTTCTTGTCCTGGACTTGCCAGCCGCAGTAGCGTGTGCCGTCGTATGCCAGGCCCAGACGCCAGGTCCGCATCGGCGCAGAGGTCGGATTGATGATGTCAGGCTCGCTGTCCATGGCGGAGCACCGTCTGTTTTCGGGGGTGATGGCGCATTTCCAGGAAGATGAGCAATGCATAGCAGGCCATGGCCGCCGGCACGATGAGCAGGGAGCGACGCAGTCCGACGAAATCGCCAGCAAAGCCCATCACCCAGGCGAAGAAGCCGCACCCTGGAATGCCCATGGTGGAGAAATAGATGTACAGCAAAGTCGAGTCCAGTCCAGGCAGCCGACGCACGCCGTAAACTTGCAGGCTTGGCCAATAGGGGCCGATGCAGAATCCGCAGCAGAACATAATCAGGAACAGCGCCAGCAGAAGCAAAGTGCAGGGAATGCCGGCCAGGGAGGTGGCCAGCAGGCCGTATGGCAGATATTTTTCGGGAAGGTAGCGGGCAAACCCCGCACGGCTGGCGAACATGCCGGCGGCCAATGCGGCGGTGCCCAGCCCCCCGACAAACGCCGTGGCCCCGAAATTGAGCTGAATGAAGCTGGCGGCCCAGAAGGTCAGGCCGAATTCCGCGCCGGAGCCGATGAACATCCCCAGGCAATACACCCAGAACCGAGGTGCATGAACAATGCGGGAACTTTGCGCGAGAACCTCAGGCAGGAGAATCCTTTCCCGCCGTTCCGGATAGCGATGACGGGGAGTCTCCCGCCAGAGGAAGCCGAATGCCGTGGAAGCCGTCACCAGTCCCACCAAAGCCAGCATCACGCGCCAGGAGACGCCCGCCGCCACCAGAAAACCGACCAGGATGGTGCATACCGCGATACCCACCGACCAGAAGGCGTGGGTCAGATTCACGTAGGTGGCGGGCGCGTCCTTGTGCAGGTCATTGACAAAGGGCGTGGCAATGCCCTCGCACAGTCCCTCCCCTAGACCGGCGACCAGCAGGCAGGGAGTCAGAAAGCCGGCGTCAGGCGCAAAACAGCAGGTGAACACGCCGCCCCCCATCAGCAGCATGGCCACACCCATGGTCAGGCGTTTGCCCAGGGCGCCCGCGACCAGTGCGCAGACCAGCAGCGTACACACCATGGCCACGCTGCGGGCGATATGCAGGGAGCCCCCCGTCCCCATTCCGCCGGCGTCCAACGGGAAGTCCAGACTGTTGCCCATCTGCACCAGGCAGACGGGAATCACCAGGGAGCAGCAGGCGTATGCCGTGAAGGCCGCAAAACTGGCATAATCGTAGCGTGAAAGACGTAAAGACATGCGCGAACCCTTGGCAATCATGCCGTTTCCTTCCAGATAACCGTCTTTCGATTCTCTGACTTTCAATGCACTCGCAAAAGCCCTGCCTA
>JAFRLP010000448.1 GCA_017431185.1 Victivallales bacterium
CAGGAACAACTCCGTGCGTTCCAGCAACATCTCCGCGATGCGGGCTTCCATCGTTCGTTTCTCCTATTTCCCTTTGATGAGCAGGATTCCCCCCTGGGATTCGCTGAAGGGGATGCGGTCGGAAACTTTGAATCGCCTCTCGGTCTGGAATGACGGGATGGCGGGGCGGACGAGTTCCGCCTTGTCCCTGTCCATCCCCAGGGATTTCCAGTCGATGTGGAAAACGACCGTGCTGTCCTGATGCGTCGAGGATGCTTTCGCATTGTCACAAACGCCAGGCAAAAGAAATTCACCGAATCGGGCTGTGTCGCCGTAGGTGGTGCAGGGAGACCAGGCGGAAAGCAGGGTTCCGTTCTTGCTGGTACGGCAGACATTGCCTTTAATCGTTTTGGGATTCTGCCCCAGTTCGACAAGGGGAAGCCGAAGAGTCGCAGTCCAGCAGTCCTTATGGCTTTGGGTCTGATATTGCCAATCTCCGTTCCAGCTTTTTTCGCCATTCTTGATGTCATAGACGTTGCCGCCGCTGTCGCCGATGAAATGGATGCTGTTCTTGCCGCAGGATAGGTAGAGGTCCACGGAATCACTGGCCCATACCTCCCCGTCTCTTGGCAGGGGGGCAGGAGGCCGAAGGTCAGGCGCATGGCACTCCAGGCCGATGTAGAGGAATGTGCCGTCCTGTGCCATTCGGAAAGAGGTGGCGTATTTGGAGTCCACCTTGCCTTTGTTGCCCACGATTTGAAAACCACTCTCGCTGGAAATCCCCTGCCAGGTCCTGTCAAGCTCCCCCAGAAGCGCAGGGGAGGCAGAAAGTTTTGAGACGGCTAGCCTTCGCCCCGTGCTGGACGGCCAGTGCGCGAAGGCGATGGCTGCCTCGTTCTTCTTGCGGAAAACGCTTAATTTGATGTCTGGACGGTTTGGCTGAACGGGGCAATTCTTTTCCCAGTATCCCAGCCACGTTGCATCCTGGATGCGGAAGTCATCCCAGAATTTCCAGAGGGGAGAGGTCGCGGCGTGCATTCGCGAGTTCATTCCATAGACCATTCCCCTGTAGATGTTGCCTCCGTTTCCATAGTTGAGCATCTCTCCAGTCAATCCGAATGGCAGGCCAGAGATTTCGACCAGCCAGTAGGCAGGATCGCGGTCATAGCTGTACATTTCCCCGAACCACAGTTTGGAAGTGTATGGGAAATGCGCCATCAAGGTGTCGGCTGGACTGGTTCGCCAGTCGTTGAAATCGTAGTCGTTTCCGTTGTGGATTTCCACAAAGGAACGGCCTAGCTCCTGGTGCATCACATTGGCCATTCGGCGCATGACGGTGCGGTCGAAGCCAATTCCGTCCAGATAGAGTCCTTGTACGCCGCAATTCCGAATGAGATAACGCCAGCCCTCCACATAGTAGTTGTGCCAGCGGGTGGCGCGGGCGATGGCCACGCTGGCATCGTTGAATTGCCCCTGTTTGTTACGGAAGGGCATTCGCCAGGAGGGCGCATAGCCGTCCATCAGGTGCTCCTGAAGCCAGGGATGCCCGCCACCAGGGCCGCGGGAGAATGAGCCATCAGGTTGGGTGATGAGGGCGGTGCCCGCGAATATTTCGTCTGCCAGGCTACGCATGACCCAGAGTTCCGCCGCTCGGTTGGAAAGCTCTCGGACGGTATAGTAGAGGACGGGGGTGTAGCCCCGTGGATGGAAGCCATTGGAATCGTCCTCCTGACCGTAGCATTTGGCCTGGGCTTTCTTCGCCTGGGCGCGTTTGGCTTTCACGAACTCCCGCATGGCGCGGTTTTCCAAAAATGGGTAGTTGATGTAGGTGTTGCCGCAGTTCTGATCGCCATGGAACAGGAGTGACATGTTCCAGCCAGCGTAGTTTCCTCCCCATTGGGACTCCATGCGCCAATTCCAGTGGGACTGGTCAATGGGCTTGAACGGAGTCAGCAGCAGACGAAAACGAAAGGTCAGGCTTTCGCCTTGGCGGAGAAGTTGGGAGGGGGTGCTGGCAATCAGCTGGATGCCTCCGTCCAGGCTGGCAAGCTCCAGTTTGTCCAGCCCCTTTTCCAACTTGAGTTGCATTCCCGCATTGACGTTTCCAAGCCAGAAGGAGTCTGTGCCCTTGTCGCCGCGCTGCCAGGTCCATTGTGAAGGCCGAAGGCCGCCGCGCAGTCCCATGCCCATGGCGTATGGGGCCTGCGCGGCATCCAGATAAAACCGCACCTGTGCGTGGGCATTGCTGACATCCTTTCTGGCGATGATGCGGTACTCGTAGATGATGCACCCGTCGTACTCCATGGTACGGGCATGGACGACTGTGAAGTGGCTGCTGGTGGAAGTGCCTTCGACACGAGAGGCCACCTCGTCCTCCAAAGTGACTTTGCAGGGCGTGAATTTCAGTGTCCCTGGTGAGACAATGAGTTCGGCGGGACGGGTGAGGAGTTCCTCTCCACGGCTGACGATGGAATGCGGCAATCCGTTGTCATGGAATCTGGCTGTGCGGTCAAGAATGTCCAGCGTATTCGCCGTGGCCTTGACGGGTTGGTAGGGCGGGTAGACACGGCGTTCCAGCCCGCACGCCGAATTCAACCAGGCGATGCGGGACATGTTGCCGATGTCGGCGAAGCCATGGTCGGCCAGTGGTTCCCCCTCCACGGCCAGTTCGATGGGCAAGGTGCGGCTTGGTGTATCGTCAGCCGTCAGATGCAACTTGCCCAGATATCGTCCTTTGGCCTGTGCGGGAATCTTGAGCAGAATCCAAAGTGGCTGGACATTGGCCTTGGGCACGTTAATCTTGTTGTGGAATGTTCGGCCATCTGGGGCAAGCCCGTCCTGGTTCACGCAGGAGAAGGCGTCGGCGGGGATGTCCTTTTCGCCCATTGTTCCCTGCAATGCAGTGGCGGAGACCCGTACGTTCCGCAGTTCTTCCAGGGCATAGACGCCAAGCTGGATGGCGAAAAACTCGTTCGGTCTGGCGGTAATCTGTATGTTGTGCGCCTCGCCCTGGTCAAGCCAATGTCGTGGCAGTCTGTCTAGCATGCGGATGGGATTCTCCCGTGACTCCGTGAAGACCGCCCAGCGTTCTTGAATGCCAGCCAGAAACTGGCGTGTCTCGTTGTCGGTGGCAGGCACTTCCATTGGGAAGAAGGAGTCGAACGCAGTCCTGGACTCCAGGCGGACGGCACGGGCGGCAGGAATGTTCGCCTGCCGTGCCTTTTTCTTCCAGGTCTGGCTGACCGTGTCTCTCGGAGGATAGTAGCTTCCCGCATCCCCCTTCCAGTCGGTCGGCTCCTTGTAGGGCAGGTAATAGCAGTGGTATGTTCCCGCCCCTTCCGTGGGTTCAAACGCCACCGTTCCGCATTCCGACGTGATATTCAAAGGCAGAACATTGGCTACTTCGCGACCGCTGGGGGCATAGACGAGCACTGCCTTGCGTTCTGGGTGACGGTCACGGCGACGCCACGGAATGACTACTTTTGCTGCTTCGGCAGCATCCGATACCTCCACCACGGCGCGATGGTTGCCTCGGTCGCCCTCCGTCCAATTGCCTGCTCCATAGGGAAGCACATCCAGTGCCAAGACAGTCAGGCTGGACATCCATGCGCCGACCAGTAATTGTAACCATCCCTTGCTCATGGCTCAATGGAAAAAGGCGTTGAAGGCGCCCGTGTTGTAGTTTCCATTCCAATACCAGGTGGGCTTGACGGGCAGCATCACGCCCATGCAATAGTAGCTGCTCATGGGAGAAATCTTTGCCCCTGCGACATGGAAGTCCGCATAGCAGAGGTTGGCTACAGAGCGGTGGGAGTTGTTGATGATTTCATTTGCCGTTGGCTCCAGGTAGGTTTTCACGGACTTGCTGCCCCAGTTCTGCCCTTCGCTGATGATGCAGGTTTGAGTCGGGGTCAGATACTCCCGCAGGGCAAATCCACTGCCATGATTTCCAGTCGGCGCACAGGCGCTTTTGTCCACGTAGGTGTAGTTGCACTTGAAGGCATACACGTCGTTCCGCTGTTGGTTGCTGGGACAGCGAAGTTCCTTCAGCTTCTGCACAAACTTGCCGTTTTCCAGATATTTGTGCCAGGTCCAGGTCACCCCGCTGATGCCTTTTTCGCTAGGTGGACAGATGCCATCGTTGTCATCCGTGTACATCAGCATCCCCAGACCAATCTGTTTCAGGCTGTTGACGCAACTGACGCACCTGGCTTTTTCACGCGCTTTTGACAATGCAGGAAGCAACATGGCCGCAAGTATGGCGATTATGGCTATAACTACTAGTAACTCAATTAATGTGAACGAAATCCGCCTTGACGCTTCAGGTTTGGCATTCGGTTGCATGGTGGGTCTCCTTTTTGTTTTTTGGGAAATGCAAGTGGAAATGAAATCAGGGGAATCCACAAGATTCCCTAGGCTGAAAAACGGCGGAAACGACGGACGATTCGATGGGCTTGCCAGCCAGGATGTCCAATAGGCTCTGAGCCAGTCGTCGCCCCAGTGACTCAGTGCAGATGGAAATGCTGGCCAGCGGCGGATTCAGCGCGGGGCAGAATGGCTCGTCGTCCCATCCGACCACCGCCAGGTCCTGGGGAACCCTGAGCCCCTGGCAGTGGCAGCAGCGGAGCAGTGCGGCTGCCCAGATGTCGCTCTCCAGCAGAATGGCGTCAATTCCCTGCGGGATGATTTCGCGGCGCAGTTTCTCCTCCAGCACGGCAATCGCATCCCGTGCGTTTGGTTGCAACTGCACATCAATGAAGCGGGGAGGGTACCCTGCCTTTTGGCATGCAAGGCGAAAGAGTTCCGCACGGGAAACCAGCTGACGTTCCGCATTCATCCGTATGGCCAGCGCAGGTGCGCGGCGTCCGCTCTTTCGCCAGCGGTCAAGTATCTCTGTAAAGGCCGGCATTGGATTGATTGTCACGCTGGGAGCCGCATCCCCATACGGTTTCTCCCAGAACACGATGTTCTTCTGTGTCTTGAGCATTTCAGCTAGTGTTTCCGTCATATTCGGATAGTCGTGAGCCAGGCAGATGATGCCATCGACTCCATACTGCCCGAATGTCGCGCAAATGTCCGCAATCCCCTCGGCCGATTCATGCTGCTCGGCCACCAGCAGGCGGTATCCGTTCTGGCTGGCCGTCGCCTCCACTTCCTGCAAAATCTGGAATGTCGATTTCTGCGTACATGAGTCGATGATGACACCGATTAGACGGCTGCCACAGCCTGACAATCGCTGTGCCATGATGTTCGGACGATACCCCAGCTCCCCCGCAATCTGGCGTATCCGAGCACGTTTCTCCGACGACAGCCGTGTCCGTGTTGTGTTGTTCAACGCCGCACTGGCCGCCATCACCGATACGCCTGCGCGCTCTGCCACCATTTTCAAGGTCACTGCCATGAAGGAATCCCCAAAAAAGAATTATCGTTAATTCAAAAAATATTATACCATCGTTTTGAAGAAAATCAAGTGGCATGGGCGAAAATTTCTGTTCCAAAATTCTGTCACCATGGTTTTTTGTTGCTGAAAACTCATTCATCATGTTATGTGAAATGGGACTTTCTCATTGTGCGGAGATGTTGATTTCGGCCCAGCGGAGTTCCCCCATGGATGGCAGGAGTTCAATGACATTGTCGCCGTCTTTGCATAGGTTTGTTGCGTCAAATGCCGTGAGCGAGCCCGTTCCTTCCGGAACCTCGTGGTCAATGGGCAGAGAATTTGCTGGCAGGAGTTCGCGTCCGTTCAGGAAAACGCGCAGATTCTCCTTGCCAGGAAGGTCACCACCCAGCACCACGGTGGTCGGACGGTTGGCATTCGGGGCCGGACCGATGGGAAGGCGGATGGTTGTAAGGTTCTGTAGTTCAAGCGGAAGCAGAGCAGGGCAGGCGTTTCCTGGTGACTGGGTATCGTGGTAGGTCAATACGGCACGACGACTTCCCCTGACTGCTTGTTGCGGGTCGCTGGCAGTGACAAGAATCTCCCGAAAGGCGTCCGCATGGTGCTCCAGCAGAAAATCCATGTAGTTGAACAGATAGAGTTTGTCGGCTCCTGCATGGAGAGCGACGGCGCATTGCGAGCGAACCATGGCAGGAGACGCTGGATAGATGGCCTGCGCCGCAGGGTATGGGCGAACAATGATTTCCACTCCTGCGTAGAGTCGTGTGCCTGGTGCAAGGAGAGCACGCCAGAATTGCAACGGTATAGCGGTGTCGGTGGTGGAGTAGAATGGCGTGGGAGTGACAATGTCAACCAATTTCTCCTGGCTCAAGGAAATGGTGTCCACTCCCAACTCCCATGCGTCTTGAGGGGTGGATGCGCAACGAATGGCGACTTGAACAGGATGCCCCAGCCGTTTTGCCGAATCATTGGCCTGTTTCCTGATTCGCCGATGTATTTTCAGGATTGCACTGCGCCCTTCAGATTCCTGGCCTGGACGGAAATGATAGGGAAAACGCATCCAGTCGATTTCGATGCCATCGAGGTCAAAACGCTCTAATGCGTCGGTCACCAGGGAGAGGAAATGCTCCTGCACCTCTGGTTGTAGGAAATCAAGTTGGCGGTCATACCAGTTGCAAAAAGGACGGTGCCCGCAACGCCACCACTGGGGGTGTTCGCTCCAGAATCGTGAATGGAGATGGTTGTTCAAATCGTGCGCATTGTGCATGTCGTTGGCGCGCAGGGAAATCCACGGGGATATGGCGCGTCTGCGGCACTCCCTGCACCAGAAGGCATAGGGATTGATACCCGTTTGGCCAAAGCCCCCGACCGTGCGGAGATAGAGCTGGGAGCGATTGGCAACCGTCGCCATGTCTGTCCCTGTCTCGGTGGCAGTTGTCGGGTCAACAGGCCCCTCGAATCTCGCCTGGGCGTTTTCCCCTGGCATTTCCCAAGGAGAACCAGCGTAATTGACCAGTTGCGCATTGGGGTTGAAAACAAGTTGGTCAACCTTGCCTAGGGCATAATGGTCAATCAGTTCGCGCAGGGCGTCCTCATTGCAGCAGTCAATTCTCTTTCGGAAGAAGAAATTGGTGCAGTCCTCGTTGAGGGCGAGTCCAGTCATGGTCATTTTAAAAACGAATGCGGTAGTTGTAATGTCCATCCGCTGGGCGGATGGTCACCTTGCCATCGTCTGCCTGGGCTGCAAACGGCAGGTACGCGCCGTCCAGGTTGCCGCCCTCGACGGTCACGGAGGCAAATGTTGCGCCGGGGAAGAAATGGCGCAGGTCGATGGTGGCCGACTTGACTCCCCTGTCCGGCAGTTCCTTTCCCTTGGGCATCGGCCCGATCGGATAGAAGGTCAGTTCGC
>JAFRLP010000449.1 GCA_017431185.1 Victivallales bacterium
CAGAGCCACCTGAACAAAAAGCGTAAGAAATCGGTCGGGTTCATTGCCCGCCAGGCGAAAGCCTCCCTCCTGGTTTTGGGAGTGAAGCCAGGAGGTGGCTGCCTCCTGCCAGCCGGCGGGAACTGCGGTGGGGCGCCGTGTCATCATGCGCAGCGCCCAGGCGGTGCTGAGCGCATCGGGAAAGCCGGTGGGCGAAAAGCGCCAGCCTCCGTCCCCGCAACGATGACAGGCGAGCAGTTCCCAGTGTGGCGGTTCCTCCGCGCAAGTCTGCATAAGCGCCGCAGGCAGCGCCTGCGGAGGACTCTCCTGGGACAACAGTGCTGCGCGCGCCAGAAGGGCCTGGTCAGGCCTGTCGTCGTTCAGCAGTCCTATTGCCAGACCAGTGGCCAGCCAATCCACCCTGCCGTCTCGCCTCCATAAGCCATCCGATGACTGGAGAGCCAGCAGCCGCGCATTCTCTCCCGCAAAGCCCAAGCCTATCCACAGCAGACAACCGATTAGCACTCGTCTCATTTTTTACCTCGCTGAAATTTCGGTCTATTAGATTATCGCCTTTAAGATAATCTAATTTTGGATTTCAGCAAGTCTAAAATGTAACTTGATGCTAATTTTTTGACATTATATTACTTCTGTATAAAAATAAAAACTTTCGTTACTATTTTTCTGCCTAGATTTTCTTTTGCAATTCTCTTTATGAAAAATCCGACAAGGACGCAAAGGGAAGTTGCCCGATGAACAGAGAAAGCCCTTCGACAGTTCAGGATGGTGTCAGCGGTGGATTGCCCAATCACGCCTGGCCGAACAGTTTTCGGAACACCTCGACGACGCGGCGAACGGAGTAGCCGCCGACGGGGGCGAGGCATTTTTCCGGCCCAGTTTTCGCCGTCGCAATAGTTGACCTCGGTCTGGTACTCCGTCATTTTGGGGCAGGCCATCAAACGTGGCATGAGGCCGTTCCAGTCAATGCAACCGTCACCTGGCATTCCGTGCAGGTCGCGGTAGCCGTCATTGTCGTGGATATGGCAGGTCACCACTCGTGAGGCGAGTGTGTCGAGGGCTCCGTCCTCGGTGATGATGCCGTTCTGCCACCAGCTCTGGTACTGGTAATCGGGGTATCCCTCCGGCACTTTCCATGGGGCGGAGGCCATGCAGTTGGCGTGGCCGATGTCATACGTGACTCCCAGCCAGGGGTGGTCGCCGAAATGGCTGACGATGGTCAACACCTCCTTGGCGGAGTTCGTCGGCTCAAAGCTGTTTTCCACGGAGAGGATGATATGGTTGCGCTCCGCCACTGGCAGCAGTTCCTCGATGGAACGGATGGTGTTCTCCCGTAGCATCGGCACCTCCAGGTGCTTCGTGCAATGCCAGTAGGCTCCCGGATGCACCGTGTAGGTGCGTGCGCCGAAATCACCGCAGATGGCGAGGGCGCGCTTGTGCGCCTCCAGCATTCTCTGGCGTTCATCGGGTTCGTTGAGGTCCCATGGCCTGTCGCACAGGCCGTGGGGTGCCCCGAAGGTAACGCCCATCTCCTTGCCTGTCCGCTGGAGCCGTTTCAGGAAATCAGGCTCCTGGACTGCCCGCAGCAGCAGGTCGCAGGTCAGCACAAAATGCGATACGCCGTTGTCCAGAAATTCCCGAATGACGCAAGCTTTCCTGTCATCGGAGACCTTTGACCAGGACTAGTTGAAATAGAGTTCCTTCATTGGCTATTTGTTTCCCCACAGCAGGGCATTGGGATTGCGCTCCAGCGTTTCGGCGAGGTTGCGGACGGCACGGGCCGCCTGCTGCACCTCATCAAGGGAGCGCTGGACACTTTGCCTCGTGGCGGATTCGGGGGCAACTTCCTGACGGGCGACGGAGAGCATCGCCGACAGGTCGGCAAATGCGCGCTTCATGTCCCCTGTCGTCGCCTTGAGGTCAGTCAGCACTTCGGCTGCCGGGCCGTTCTGAAGGTCTGTGGCGTTCTGCAATTGTCCCGTGAGGCCCTGCAACTTGTCCAGAGTGGTCTCCACTTTGGCGGAAACATTGCGGATGTTGTCACCTGTCTGGCTGATGGTCTCCTTGGATTTGGCCAGCAGCTCTGGCGCGTCTTTGGTCAAGGTCTCAAGCAGGCGGTTGGCGTTGGACATGGTGGCATTGGCGTCCTTGATCAATTGCTCCACGGGGGTGACGTTGCGTTGCACGACCTGCTTCACGTCGGCAACCAGTCCGCGCGTCTCTTCGGTGACCACCTTGACGTTGGCGAGGGTGGCGTGCAAATCATCCAGCGACTGGCTGGCCTTGCCGGAATTCACAAAATCGCCAAGCACCTTGAGCGAATTGCGCAAAGTCCCGAATTCCGCCGAAAGATTGGTGCTGGACAAGTTGTCGTAGAATTGGTCAATGGCGGATTTGCGGGTGGGGAGAATGTGGCTTTGGAGCGCATCCTTCTCCTCTTTGCTCAAGGCCAGGTCACGCAACAGGTCGAATTGGATGTAGAGCTGCCCGGTCAGCAGGCTGAGCACCTCCAGCCGTGCGCACATGCCACGTTCCAGTATCAGCGAGTTCAGCCAGCTGTCCACCAGGCTTTGGGAGTGGAAACGGCGGTTCCAATGGTCCTTGAGCGTGCGGAGAAGTGACGGCTTGGCGCCAGTGTCCTGGAGTTGCAGGTTTGAGGGGTCGATTTCAATGCTGACCTCAATCGGCCAGGTCACCACTCCCTCCTCGTTCATTGCCGTGGATTCGGAGAGCCGAATGGCGCTGACCTGGCCAATGCGCACGCCCCGGAACGTCACCGCGGCGCCTGGACTGAGGCCCTTGACTGATTTGTCAAAGAACATGCGGTAGTACGCTGGCTTGCTCAGCAGGGTCCCCTGACCCAAGGACCCCAGCATGAGAATCAGCAATAACGTGGCAAATGTCAAGAACAGCCCCAACTTGAACGCAGACTTATTTTGTTTTGCTTCCATTGTGGTATGCTAAACTTTGGAGGTTGAAAATCAGGCGCCGCGACGCAAGAACGTCCGTACTCCGGCGTCAGGGCACGCTTCCCGCAAATCGGCGGGATTGCCCCTGGCAGTGGCGGTCTTGCGGTTGGCATCCAGAAAAATGGAGTCGGTTCCGATGGTGAAGATGCTGTCTAGGTCATGGGTGATGACCACGATTGTCGTTCCCAACGTGGCGCGCAGCTCCAGGATGAGGTCATCCAGACGGCGGGCGGAGAGCGGGTCAAGACCAGCGGAAGGCTCGTCAAAGAACAGCACTTCGGGGTCGAGTACCATGGCACGTGCCAGACCCGCTCGCTTGCGCATCCCGCCAGAGAGTTCGGACGGGTAGAGACCGCCCCGTCCCGCCAGTCCAACCAGAGCCAGTTTGTACTCGCAGATGTCCGCGATTTCCGCTTTCGACAGTCTGGTGAACTGGCGCAGGGGCATGGCCAGGTTCTCGGCGATTGTCATGGCTGACCAGAGCGCCCCGCCCTGGTAGAGGATGCCGGACTGTCGCATGATGGCGGTGCGGGTCCCGTCGGAACAGTTCCAGAAATCCACACCGTTGCGCAGGACAGTGCCGCCGGCTGGACGGTTCAGGCCGATGATGTGGCGCAGAAGCGTGCTTTTGCCGCAGCCGCTGCCGCCCATCACGATGAAGATGGAGCCTTTCTCAATGGTGAAATTGAGGTGCTCCTGGATAAGTCGTTCCCCCCATTTCATCGTCAGGTCGCGGACCTCGATGGGGGGGGATGGCTGGGATGTGCTGTGTTCCATCATAGTCATGCTCATATTTTCAGAAGTACCGTCAGGACTGTGATGATCGAGGTGGAGATGACCAGGCTGATGATGCTGGTCACCATGGCGGAGGTGGTGGCCTGGCCAACGGCCTCGGAGGAACGACCGCATTGCAGTCCGCGGAAGCATCCGCACACCGCCACCAAAATGCCGAAGACCACGCTGGTGAACAAGCCGACGTAGAGGTCGCAGAGCCTGGTCGTGCTGATCAACTGCTCCCAATAGGTCATGTCCGTCAAATTCAGGTAGAAGACAGCGACCGCTTCACCGCCCAGGATGCCGGCGTAGGAGCCGTACAAAAACAGGAAGGGCATCATCAGGGTCAGCGCAATCATGCGGGGTAGCACCAGGAATTCGATGGGGGAGATATCCATGCTCTCCAGCGCGTCGATCTCCTCATTGACCTGCATGGTGCCGAGTTCGGCGGCGAATGCCGCGCCAGTGCGTCCTGCCATGACCACTCCGGTCA
>JAFRLP010000450.1 GCA_017431185.1 Victivallales bacterium
CCAACCCATATTCTGCCACGGAGCATGGGGAGGATGACCTTTCCGCCCAGCAGAAGCGCCCAGGGCAGGGCCAGCCAGATGGCCAGCCGCATGAGCGCGGAGCCAAGCGGTGTCGCTCCCGTGGCCACATCCACCACGGTCAGAAGCGGCCCGGCCAGCAGATAGACCATCAGCGGGTAGAGCAGGGCGACGATGAGACTTTGGCGGATGCGATGGAGACGGTCGTACCATTGGGTCAGGGCACGGCAGCAATCGGGAAGCCGTCCTGTCCTTTCGCCGATTGACACCACCGCGGTTTCGAAGGCGGAGAACTGCGGGATGGTTCCCATGGCGTTGGCCAGCGGCACGCCCCGTGAGACCAGATGATGCAGATGGTTGGCGGTCTTGCTGAAGGATTTCGGGTAACTGCGGCGGAACACGCCCGCCATGGAGACTCCCGCCTCCAGCAGAGTGGCGAGTTGATAGTAGAATTGGCTGCGGTGCTGAAGGGTGGTCATGGCAGTGGGGAAAGCGCCTGCCAAAGGCCCTGCTTTTCCAGAAGGGTCATGAGCCGACAGTCCAGATTATGGCCCGCCTTGTAGCTGACGACGCTGCCTGCCAACCGTCCCCGCCGGAACAGGGAGAGGGCTGCCACCAAGTCCAGGCAGGCGCGATGCCATACCGCCTCCAGGGATTTGCCGTCGAAGACCAGGGCAGGTTCGTTCATATACTCTTTCCTTCCCGCGATAAGGATGTTCTCCCTGGTGTAGCCCAGGTTGCGGATGTCGGCGAAGAGTTTGCCGATGGTCATGGCGAAGATGACCTCGGAGCGCGGACAGTTGGTGCGGGCGTGCGCCCCGCGCATAAAGGCCTCCTTCCAGAGGTCAAACTGGATGCGCTGCCTTCCAATGGCGCTGGGAAAATCGATCCCCACATCCAGGTGAAGAAGAAAGTCGCCCGGATTGGCGGGCTCCAGATGCAGGAATGAACCGTTGGGGCCAGCCAGGGTAACGGGCTCCCGAACTGTGAAATAGCGCAGGGGCCGATGAGGGTTCTCGGCCATTCCGGCGTTCAGTATTCCCTCGGCGATGGGCAGGCTGCCGACGTTGAAGAGCGGGGGGTCTCCGCTGGTCAGTTCAATGGTCACGTTGTCCAGTCCCAGCCCCAGGCGGTGCGCGATGATGTGCTCGCTCATGCGCACGAAGTTGGACTCGCGTCCGCTGCGAAGGACAATGGAGCGTGATGCTGTCCACACATTGCGGACATCCACGTCGATGGGAAGCTGCTCCGGAAGGTCTGTCCTGGCCAGTTGCCAGCCGTTCTCTCCAGGCAGAAAGCGCAAGGTGCGCGGATGTCCCTTGGTGTAGGTACCCGGCCCAGTCACCTCAAAGGGATGGGCCAGGGTGGTCTCAAAGCGGGGTGGCCGCCAGTCCGCGGGCGCGGGAAAACGCTGGTCAACAGGCATCGCCTCCCAGGAGGCGATGCTCTGTTCCAGCGTCTTTTCATCAGGGACGTGGGCTAACTGGCGACCGATGCGCATTTATTTGATGATGACTTCCTTGCCTGCCGCCGCTGAACGGTAGATGCCATCAATCATCTGCTGGACGGCGAGCCCCTCCTCGCCAGGCACGCAGAGTTCCTTCTTCGGGTCCAGGATGGCGTCCACGAAATTCTGCAGCTTGGCGACGAACAGGGTGAGGAAATCCGCCTCGGGCAGGTAGTTGGCCTTGGCGTTGACGGAGACCTTGGACTCGTCCGTGAACAGGGTCGCCGCATCCCAGTTGTATCCGCCCTTGGTGCCCATCAGCGTGACGTTCAGCACGTTCTGCTCGATGTGTGCGCTGAAGGAGGATTCGACCTGCAGAATGGCGCCGTTCTCAAAGCGGACCTGGCCGATGGCGAGGTCTTCGACGGTGTAGGTCTTGACGTCCCAGTTGGGCCATGGGCAGACGATGTCGGCGTTCTTCGGGTCGTTGCCGAAATACGTCCAGATGTTGCCGCTGGCGGAGATCGGCCTGGGCTGCCCCATCATGTAGTGGGCGCACTCCAGCATGTGGACTCCGATGTCAATCATCGGGCCGCCGCCCTGGAGGGCTTTCTGGCCGAACACGCCCCAGTTGGGAATGCCGTGACGACGCAGGGCCTGCACCTTGACGAACATGATGTCGCCGAGTTTCCCCTCGTCCAGCAGACGGCGGCCAAACTGTGACTTGGGATGGTAGCGGTACTGGAAGCCGCAGCAGAGGAGTCTCTTGGCCTTCTTGGCGGCGGCGATCATCTGCTTGCACTCTTCGGGGTTCATGGCCATCGGCTTCTCGGTGATGACGTGGCAGCCGGCCTCAAGGGCGGCGATGACGGCGGGCGCGTGAACTCCGTTCGGGGTGCAGACGTCCACCACGTCGGGCTTGAGGGCCTTCAGCATGTCATCCCACTTCTTGTACATCTTCTTGATGCCGAACTGCTCCTTCATCACATCGATGCGTTCCTGCTTGATGTCGCAGCCGCCGACGATTTCCAATTCGGGAATGCTTTCAATCGCCTTGATGTGGGTTGTGCAGATGCCGCCGCAACCGATGAAGGCCAGCCGCAGTCTCTTGTTTACTTGCTTCTTCTTGACGGTCGCGAATGATTCGGTGCCAACTGATTTGTCCGCCATAATTCAACTCCTTTGGAAATGGCAGGTGGTGAGATGGATTGCGCAGGTGAATGTCAACCCGCGCCACTAAACAATATAGTGCATTTTTCCTACCTGTCAAACGCATTGCCCTTCGGTGTCGCGAAGGCCGGATGCGAGGGCGATATCCCTTCCGCGACCTTTTTTGGGGAAATCGGGAACTTTTCGGTGGACAGATGGTCAAAGAAGAGTTATGTTTCATGGAAAAACAAGGAGAATAGACAATGGATGTCAAGCAAATCGGAGCGCGCGTGGCCGAGCAGGGCTCTCTGCTGGCGCGTCTCAAGGCGGAGATGGGGCGGGTCATTGTGGGGCAGGAGGCCCTCATTGACCGGCTGCTGGTGGCCTTGATGTGCAACAACCACGTGCTCATCGAAGGTGTGCCCGGACTGGCCAAGACCCTGACGGTCACCACCCTGGCCAAATGCCTCCAGGCCACTTTCCGCCGAATCCAGTTCACCCCCGACCTGCTGCCCGCCGATGTCATCGGCACGATGATCTACAATCCAAAGACCGGTGATTTCACCACCCGCAAAGGCCCCGTCTTCGCCAATATCGTGCTGGCGGACGAAATCAACCGCGCCCCCGCCAAAGTGCAGAGCGCATTGCTGGAGGCCATGCAGGAGCGCCAGGTCACGGTGGGCGACGAGACGTTCAGGCTGGATGACCCGTTCCTCGTTCTGGCCACCCAGAACCCCGTCGAGCAGGAGGGCACCTATCCGCTGCCGGAGGCGCAGGTTGACCGCTTCCTCTTCAAACTGCAGGTTGACTACCCCGACAAGGAGGCCGAACTCAAGATACTGCGCAGAATGGCCACCACCGCTCCTGTCACCCAAGTCCAGCCCGTGCTGGAGCCGAAGAATGTGCGCGCGCTGAGGGAACTGGCTGACGCCATCTTCATGGATGAGAAAATCGAGGGCTATATCGTGGATTTGGTGGACGCCTCCCGCCACCCTGAGAACTACGGCCTGAACGACCTGAAGGGGATGATACGCTACGGCGGGTCGCCGCGCGCCACCATCTTCCTGGCGATGGCAGCCCGGGGACAGGCCCTGCTGGAGGGGCGCGGCTACGTGACTCCGCAGGATGTCAAGACCGTCGCCAAGGATGTGCTTCGCCATCGTGTCATCGTCACCTACGAGGCGGAGGCGGAGGAAATCAGTTCCGACCTCATTGTGCAGAAACTGCTGGATACGGTCAAGGTGCCATGATTAGCAG